>JBMCSP010000038.1:0-6528 GCA_048624455.1 Nanobdellota archaeon | reverse complement strand
AGGAAATCAAGACGGTAATCGATCTCTCCTTCTTCGGAGACGATCTCTTTTTGCTTTGGCTTCTCCTCTATCGGCTTGTGCTTGGTCTCCATCGCGGAGATGAAGATATTCTTCGTCTCCTCGCCGAGGATGTTGTGGGCGGAATCCAATTCAGACTCTTCTTCACGTTCTGTCTGCCAGGTGAAGTTGACACTGTCGCCTTCTTTTCTTGGCAGGATACGGATAGAGAACTGGGGAACATCCTGGCCTGCCGGGACACCGTTCTGGATGAGGATGTTCGTCCCTTTCCCGCTGAGAAGCTCAAACGCCCGATCAGATAGTTTCCGTGCAAGTACGGAGAGATGTACGATAAGATCGTCAGGAAGCTGCTCCATGATCTGATAGGGCTTCTTCGGCGTGATCACGATCTCTCCTGGGACAGACGCCTGCTCGGGAAGGAATGCCAGCGCCTTGTCATCCTCATAGATGATCTTCGCATCCTTCTTTCGTCCGATGATATCGAGATAGTCGTTGCTCATTATCGTCACCATCACTTGAAAAGGTCAGAGATCTTGTCCAGATCGATATCCTCCTGGTCGTGTTTTCTTTCTTTTTTCTCTTCTTCAGCCTTCTGTTCAGGCTTTGTCTCTTCATGCTGCTGTTTTTTTGCAGCAGGTGCCTCCTCTGCTTTCGTCTCAGCCTGCTTCTCCTCCTGTGTTGACGCGAGCAGTTTCGTCTTCATGTCAGTTTCCATAGTCTCATCGATCCTGGCTATCAATGCATGCTGGATCTTCGTGAGATCTGCGAGGCTGTATCCCTCTTTTGGCGGCTGTAGCTCGTGGATGGGAACCCCTTCCTTTCGCGGCACGATATGCATGATGCAGTGGGGTGCCTGCTGGCCCGCAGCTTCGCCGTTGGAGATGAGCATGTTTGTCCCTTTGACCTGCAAAGCCTTGAGCATGGACTGCGAGATCTGCTTGGCGACCCTGAAAAGGTGCCCTGTCTCGTCATCAGGGACCTGGCTGAAGAAGACATAGTGGTTCTTGGTCGTGAGAAGGACATGGCCGAACGATACCGGCTGGATGTCCAGGAACGCGATGACGATATCGTCCTCATAGACGACCTTTGAAGGGATCTCTTTTTTCCCGATCCTGCAGAAGACGCAGTTTTGCCTCTGCAGCTCCTGGATCTCCTCGGGAGACATGTTCTTGAGATCTTCCTCGCTGACCATGGATGCTGAAAGATGTTGTGAGATTAAAAATGTTTCTTATCTCTTCCACCACAACGTATTTAAGGGTACGGACCACTGGTCTCTTATGCGAGAAGCTCTTATCATCCTTTTTGCGCTGCTTGTCATCCCTGGAGCGCTAGCTGCTACCTGCGATGGCCCGGGCCAGCTTTATATGAGCCCTGCAGATTACGGCAACCAGGAGGATACCGACCGTTCGACAGAAGATACTATCGAGACTACCGGATGCTGCGGCGACTACTTTGGCTATGAGTACCCGATACGCATGGATGATTTCGCAATCGTCGAGCCAGGGCAAAACGGCTCAAGGGTATTCTCCCGCTACTCGATGAACTACGCCTGCTGCCCATCCTCGACCGACTGCGTCTACAAGGGACGATGCTATGCGCTCGGCGAAATTATCGCAGAAAACCCCCGCTATGCCTGCGGATCGTCGAACAGATTGATCGAAGCGCTTGACTACGATCATGCGACTGAAGATGAGTTTGATCAGCAGTCTGTCGACAATTCAGAGAATGCGTATACGGTCCAGGAAGTGCCCATCGTCAATCCGGAGATCATATCATGCAACAGTGCGAACCCTGCGATGCCCCAAGTCTGGCTTCCTGAAGAGCTCTGCAGGCAGGGAACGATGAGATTCAAGGTCATCGACGGACCGTCCGGCAATCTTCTCAAGGATAAGATCGATGTCCAGCTCGAGCTTTTCAAGCTTGGTGGACGTGCGACGACGGAATACACGAATTTCACATACAATATGTCAAAGAAAGGCGTCTTCACGCTCGAAGGCTTGCTCGGCAGCTACTACAATGTTCTTGTCTTTGTCGCCGGCGGAAACATCGGCAGCCTCTCGACCGTTCGCGTCAATTTCGATGAGGATGATCCTGAGGTGCACACCATCAAGACATACAGGGACAATACCTGCCACGGCTGTGTCGATTACTCGTTGGGCAACGGCTTGTGCAACATGGACTGTCAGGGCAGGGGCTATGGCAGCATCTGCGACTACGGCTCCCAAGCCGTCATGGAGGCCTGCCATCTTCACGCGCCGGGCAATGAGGTCGTCATCAATGGGACGAGAGTAGAATGCTGCAACACTATCATCGGTCCGAAGCTTCCTGAGGTCAAGTCGTATGTCGAATGCACCATGGGCAATCTTGTCAAGAAGGAGTATGCGATGGAATGGAAGGGCGAGCCGATCAAGCTTGTCGTCAGCGTCTGCGGGGATGAGTGAGTAAAGAAATGGTGATGGACCTGCCGGAATTTGAATCCGGATCTCCCGCAAGCCAAGCGGACGTTCTGCCGGGTTATACCACAGGCCCAAACAAACCTTGAAAACAACTCTTAATTTAAAAATATTTTTCTTCTACTCAAAGAGACTTCTATCTTTCCTGTGATGCGGTCGTCCCTGTCCCTTGCACTTTCTCGTCTACACCAGTTTCCAAATATGATATTTTGTATCATTCTTTCCCCTGGTCTCCGATTCTCAGAATTATCAATCGTAGCCACCCTTCTCGACTAATATAGTAATTAGTAACATTTATATACCAGATAATCCTGTTTAATCAGCGGGTGGTAGTAGCTAATGGTAATATTATTTGACATATTTAATTTACCTGACGACGTGTATGAGGTCATCTTTGCTACAAAACAGCAAAAGATCGTCGGGAAGCTCCTTGTCAATGACATCAAGAGCAACGGCGGTGAATTCTCAAAGACGCAGATGTCCCTCTTCGCGACGAAGCTGCACGAAGGAGAGCTGGTCGCTGAGATCGATGAGCCTGAATATGCAGGAAAGACGGTCAAGATGTCCTACAATAAGCGCCAGTTCTATGACCGGATCCTCACGCCGATGAAGAGCATGGGCCTCATCGAGTATGATCTGTACAAGAAAACATACAAGCTTTCTGAAAACTTCAACAAGGTCCTCATCAAGATAGGTCTTATGTGGACAAGAGAGATGCGAAAGCCGGTCGATTTCAGGACAAAACCAAAAAAGACGTTCTCGCTTGACGAGGAGTGATCATCATGACGACAGTAGCAGTGAGCGGGCATTTTATCTATCTTCATGTCGGGCATATCCGGCTGATACAGGCTGCAAAAGAGCTTGGCGACAAGCTGGTCGTCATCGTCAGCAACGATGAGCAGCAGAAGATGAAGAAAGGCAAGATCATCGTCCCGGCAAAAGATCGCATGGAGATTGTCAAGGCCATCAAGGGTGTTGATGAGGTCGTTCTTGCTATCGATGAAGACACGACCTGCTGCAGGACGCTTGAGAAGGTCAAGCCCGATATCTTCGCGAACGGCGGCGATCGCAACCAGGGAGAAGTCCCCGAAGCGAAAGTCTGCAAAAAATACAACATCAAGATGGTCGACGATGTCGGCGGCGGCAAGGCTGATTCGAGCTCGCGGATCATCGAAGAGCTCAAAAAGGTCTGAAGATTCTCCTTCCTGTCACCGTTTCTAAATGAAAAAGTTTAATAAACTGTTTTCCCTGAAACTCCTCTGTGGGTTCCATGGAGTTTGACGAAAAGAAGAGGCAGCCGGCTGAAGAGAACAAAGAGAAGTTCTCCAAGGATGCCATCGAGATCGCTTATGATTTTGCCAAGCACATGAAAAAAGAGTTTGGTGATTTCATCAAGGCGCTTGTCCTTTTCGGCAGTTCTGCAAAACGGCAGGAGAGGAGGGGAAGCGATATCGATATCCTCGTCATCGTCGACGACCTCTCCATCGAACTTTCTGCAGAGATGGTCGAGAGCTATCGTCTTATCACCGAGAAGATCATCGGCTCAGTCTCGCAGCGCCTCCACATAACGAGCCTCAAGTATGTTACTTTCTGGGAATATGTCCGAGAGGCGCACCCGGTCGCGGTCAACGTCCTTCGCGAGGGTGTTCCAATCCTCGATACCGGCTTCATCGCTCCGCTGCAGCAGCTTCTCCACAGAGGCCAGATCAAGCCAAGCGTCGAATCCATGTTCCAGTATTTCGCCCGATCGTCTGATGCGCTCGTCGCCGCGAAACACAGCACGCTCCAGGCGGCTATGGATCTCTACTGGGCGGTCATCGATGCAGCGCAGTCGATCCTCATGATGCACGACGTCATCCCGCCTTCGCCGGAACATGTGGCTGACCTCATCGAGAAGATCCTGCTCCCAAAGAATGTCCTCAAGCACCATCATGTCGCTGTCGTGAAGGAATTTTATACCCTCTCAAGGATCATCTCCCACGATGAGCTGAAGTATCTCTCGGGAAAAGATTTCGACGGCTACTACAAGAAAGCTTATGATTTCGTCTCGGATGTGAAGGAAGCGCTCGAGAAAGAAGCAGCAGATAAGCAAAAAGAAAAGCGATGATCATCTCTTCGGGATCTCGCTGAGCAGTTTTCCCATGGCGTTCTTGAGAGCCTGGATATCATTGCTCTTGTTCTTCAGATAATCTCTTATGGATGGAAGACGCCCCATGAAGATCTCATACTCTTTGACGTCTTTTGCAGGAGTGTTCGGATGGCCCCATATCTTGAAGAGCGCCTCGATCTCGTGCATGATCTTTTTGTAGACGTCCTGGTAGTCTTTCTCCTGCATGTCTTTGCTTCCAAAAAGCGCTTGCTTCTTTCCTTGTGAGAACTCTTTTGCGAGGATGGTTAGATTGAGCAGACGTTTCCTGAATTGATCGGCTTCAGTCATGATATCACCGGGAATTGCATCGGTTTCATGGCTTATAAAGATTGTGATTCCCCAAAAGCAGGTAAGAATTATAAAGGAACTGACTACAAAAAAGATATGGTCAGGAGAAAGGCGGCAAAGCCGGGAAGGAAGAAAGGATTGAAAAATGAAGTTCTTGAACTGAGCCAGGGAAAGCCGAGAAAAGAGCAGGAGCAGTATATCCTCCAGTTTTCCGGGACGCAGCTGAACGCTGTCCTCCTCCTCATCCTGAGCGCGACGTTCATCGTGCAGGGCATCATCCGCTATCTTGAGGCGGTCAACAAGCTGAGCCACGTAAAACCATGGTTGCTCATCGTGATCCTCGCATTCATGTTCCTTGTCCTCTCGGTCGTGAGCATCATCCTGAGCAGCGCTCTGACGCCGCTGAGGATAAAGCGGAAGATGAGCGTCGTGAGCTTCTTCACGTTCATTATAGGATTTGGATTATTCTTCGTCTCGCTCGTGTACATGTTCTTCATCATCGCGACGTAAAGAAGAAAGCCTTACTCAAAATAGTCCTCATACGACCAGTTCTTATTGAAGCGCTTCTTGAACTGGTCGTTGATGCCATCAGTATCTGAGCCTCCGCTTTTTGTAGCGGAGCTCCTGTTCATCCGTCCTGAAGAAGGCCCGGATTGCGGTCCCATGCCGTTGTACTCAAGCGCTTTTTTGAACGTCACGCCGCCGCAGCGCATGCATTTGAAGAAGGGACCGAACTTTCCGAAGACGAGGTCAAGGTATTCGCCGCAGATGCATTTCATGTCAAGAAGCTCGTTCTCTTCATGGTCCTTGCATACCGGGATGCCCTGGGGATTCTTCGTCGTCGCCTGCTTGCCACAGAACGGACAGTCGGCGATCTTTGTCTCGCCGTATATCTTTCGTCGTGAACCGTACATATCCTTTCCATTCCTTGCATCTCACTTATAAAACTTATGAGTATCGTGCCGAAGCATCACTGTTGAGTGGTGATATATCGAAACATTTATATACGACCTCGTCCATTAGTACCTCATAAGGGTGGTAAAAAGGCGTAAGAGGTAAAAACACCGTGGGGGTGGTACCTATGTTCGACATGCTCGACGATAGGGATTCAACAACACTTGAAGAGATCAATAAAAGCAAAGAGAAAGGAAAAAAGACAGTCAAGACTGTCCTGAGCAGAGGAAAGCTCAACAGGCAGGAGCTTGACGAGATGTTCCTTGAATAGCTGATTCAACATAAGCTTTAAAAGAGGTGGAAGAGTGTCGCTGGACGAGATCCTTGAAGATGTGCGCGGAGCAGTATACAAGAGTATGCCTGCGCATCTCAAGCCGGAAGAGTATCTGACCAAAGAGGAACGGCTGCAGCCGAGCCTTTTCGGCGATGAGTATCATGAGGACTACAATACGCTCAACGATGATTACATCGTCGAGGCCTGTGTCCAGCTCTCGAAGACGAAGAATCGTCTTCTCTATCACCGATACAGGCTGCAGAATTTCAGGCGGCCTGATCTGGGCGAACTTGACCCTGATGAAGAGGACTATCTGGAGCAGAAAGGTGCCCAGTACACCAGCAAGGCGCTTGAAGAGGCCAGAGCAGAGGGGAAGTTCCCTGATCCACGTG
>JBMCSP010000037.1:0-6678 GCA_048624455.1 Nanobdellota archaeon | reverse complement strand
TGAGAGGGCCCCTTTTTCGGTTCTTCCTGACCACTCTCTATTGCAGTAAGAAGATTGATCGTATTAAAGACACTGTTACGTAACTCACTATCCGACATTCATATAACCTCCGTTTGTGGTGTGCTTAGCTTTTCATGTTTCGAAAATCGAACATCGATGCCAGATCAACCTGCGCTTCGGCCATGGAGCTGTCCGCTCCGCCAGAAGAAGATGCAGATGCTGCAACCTGCTGAGCCTGTTGAGCAGGTTGCTGTGGTTGTTGCTGATACTCGACGTGATGGGACCGCTGGGGCTCCTGTCTGGTTTCGGATGCGACCGTGAAGAAATCCTCTGAACCGCCAAGTTCCGGAGCAAAACGAGAATGAATATCCATGTTCTCATTCTTAGATTCTGCTCCTTTAAAAATGTTTTCCGAAGTCTCTTCCGGCTTCATCTCCTCATACTCTTCCTGATATCCGGAAAGGAGGGATGACTGCTCTTCTTCTTTCAGGTCAGAGATGAACGACCCTTCAAGATGCGATGTATCCTCAGTACTCTCAATGAAGTTCTCATAGACAGAAGCATCAAGCGTCTCGGACGGCATCTCATGCGGATTCTCTGGCTGACTGTAATCGAATGACGCGTCTGCTCGGGCATCCTGCTGGAACGGTTGCTCAGGTTCCTGACGTGCAGTGCTGGTCTGGAGCATGTCTAGGTCATCTACCGGCTGCTGCTGAGGCGCCTGCTGCTGCGAGGAGAAATTGGGATTGCCGACGATATCACGGATGCTGCTCGGTATCTGGGAATAGACTCTCTCCTCAGCCATGCTGCGCGTGATCTCGCGTGCCTGATCTTTGGAGAACTCCATCTCAGGGACTTCCTGACGCTCCTGTGGCTGCGCTTGTGGCTGAACAGGTTCCGAACTTGAGTTCGCCATGTTGTAGCCGCCATTGAGAAGGGATTCCGTCCCGTATTTTGCTTCCTCTTCCCTCATGAGCTTGTTGATCAGCATCGTGTCAGGGAAGCCAAGCATCTTTGCGGCGGTCTGGACAGCATGGTCCATCGATTTTGTGAATCCATTGTTGAAAAGGTTCTGCGCAAGGCGTTTTATCTGTTCTTCTTTGTTCATGAGCGATCACCATGTTTTTTTTCTTTCATTTTCTCGGCTCCCATGAAGGCGGACATGATGAAGTAGACAAGGAATACCGCACTCACATAGATGCCGATGCCCGGGCTGATGGCGTTGACGATAAGAGCCAGAGCCAGGAAAATAGCGGCGTACAGGCCACCGACGAACAGCTCTTTGAACGATACCTTGCGTGAAGGGATGTTCAGGAACAGAGCTTTTACAAGGAGAGAGATGAGCAGGATGACTGAGAGGAAGAGAAGCATGGTCACGCCGAAGAATCCGACGATGAACGAAGGGATGAGGATGACTGCGACAAGAGAGAGAGTGCGAAAGATGGATTCCCTGTTGTCGAGAAGATTGCCTGCCTCCATGAGCGTCTTTCTTTTTGCTCCATGGTCATAGTAGTAGAACTCATCATCGACGAAATGTTTGGATCCATTAGAAGAATAGTTGTCTGTCGAATCGATAATGAGGACAGGATCGCTCTTAGGCCCAAAGATGATGGGCTCAGCGGTCTCTATGGAAGGCGTGAGCTGGAATTTTGAGAATTTCGTCGAGGATGTCCGGACAGTGCTGAGCACAGAGAAGATATCGGGAAGATAGAATGCTCCGGCAAGCAGGACTGCACACGCTGTGATGATCGTGAAGTGCTTGAAGCCGCGGCCGATCGAATGAAGCCGAAGAGTCTTGTATTTATCCGGCCAGAGAGAATGGAGTACTGTCTTCAGGAACTCAGGGTACGGTTTCATGTATATCAGTATACTAATTAGCACACTAATATATAAAGGTTTGTATTGGATGCGCAAGAACGAACACCGATGAAAATGCTGTTGACCATACTCAGAATAGCGAAATCTTTAAATATTGAGTTCCCGTCCTCCTTTAAAAACGGGGTGTGTCGTGAGTACTTAAGAGTGATATACTAAGTCAGATGCTTTGAGTCCACGACGATATACACAATATGCGCATAACAAATCCTAGGAGGAGTTACTATGAAGAAGATACTATCGATTATGATGTTTGTTCTGTTTCTTGTATCCGCTTCCTCTGTTTTCGGTGCTCCAGAGATCACCAGCATCTCTACTGGTTTAAGCAGTCCACCAGTGCTTGTCGCTTTGAGCGGCAGCACAGTGACCTTTGGAACTGATGACAGCACAGAGTACGCCAGAGGAGAAGAGATTAGCACAGAACTGACATTCAAGGCGAACGAGACGATCAATAGCACAGTGACGCTAACGCTTATCGATACAAGCACACGCTATGATCTTGATGATTTCAGTTTCACTGCAGAACACAACGGAAACAATATCACCTCAAACGGCCAGACACTCAACCTAACGTTCGACAGTAATGATGAAGCAGCAGTCACCATCACCGCGACCCTCCCACTTGACCTGAACTCAGGGTCAGGAGAGATCGCAGAACTTAAAGTTTTAGGCTATGATGTTGATGTCAAATACGAAGCTGAATCTAGACTCAGGATTGAAGACCTTGAGGTGGATGTTCCAGAAGACAATGTTGATATCATCAAGGATGGCGAGGATGAAGATTCATCAAGCGAGGAAGTCTATCCACTCGAAGACGTCGATATCAGCATCAGAGTCAAGAATCTTTTCGATGACAATAATGATGATTATGACTTCGAGATAGAGGATATCGAAGTCGAGGTTATCGTAGAGGATTTTGATGACGAAGGTTATGATGACCTTGAACTTGATGAAGACGTCAAAGATCTTGATGCTGAAGACGACGATAACGTAGATTTCTCATTCGAGGTTCCGTTCTTTGTCGAAGACAGAGACTATGAGATTCGGGTAATCGTCACAGGAGATGATGAGAACGGAGCTCAGCACCTTATTGAGAAGACATTTGATCTTGATGTCAGGCTCGAAAATACAGTAGTTTATGTGGAGAGCGCCTATCTTTCCAGAACAAGACTTAGCTGCGGAGAGAGGACAACTCTTAACACAAGATTCATCAACATCGGCGAAGATGACCTTGAAGAGGTCGCTCTCATCGTGCAGAATGATAAACTTGACATCTTTGAGGAAGTCAGGGGCATAGACGACCTTGAACCATACAGCGAAGACGATGATGATTCGATCCTTAAACGGTCATTCACTATCGACGTCCCTGAAGATGCTGATGAGGATACGTATGAGATCGATTTAGAATTCTTCTACAGCGGCGATGCGCTTCTTGCATCACGACGCCTCGAGCTTGTTGTCGAGGACTGCGACGCAGACGAAGAAGACGATGCACAGGATGACGAGCAGGACGGCTCAGACTCTATCATCGTCGACGACCAGCAGCTAGGACAGGATCAGGAACCTATCGACATCACGCCAGTCATCACAGACAGCGAGGATGAAGAGGAACCGGTCGAAGGGAGTCTTCTCTCTGAGGATCTCTATCTTGTCATGCTGGCAGGACTCAATGCGATCCTCCTTGTCGGAGTTATCGCACTGATCGTCGTTGTCGCACGAAAACCACGCCACTAAGCAATACTTTTTTTTCTTTTCTTTTTTCTCTCGTTCTCATTGCAGAAACTATAAAAACAGCCAGTCATTCTATCTTACTATGGCAGACAAGAAGACGACCATCACAGAAGAGAAGCTGAAACACTATTTTGATGTCACCAGCAGAGCAATCAAGAAGGTGAAGATCGTCGAAGAAGGACAGATCGATTTCAAGGAAGCTGCACATGATTTCTTTGATATGGCATCACGCTACTTTCAGGACGCTGAATTCTTTGAGAAGCAAGGCGACAAGGTCAATGCCTTTGCAGCGCTCAACTATGCCCATGGATGGCTTGATGCAGGGGCGCGTCTTGGACTGTTCGACGTGGACGCAGACAATGTGCTCTTTACTGTCGACAAAGAGCATGCTGAGAAGCTAAAGCAGAAAAAAGAATGACCTTGCGGACTACTGGCCGCAGTTGCAGAGGAAATTCTCGACGAATCCAGGAAGATTTCCTGTCAGCCTCAATACAACCAAACCGACAATGACGACGACAACGCCTACAGTGAAACCTATGGTCAGTTCCTTCAATTCAAGCGCGAGCAACTGCCCTTTCTTATTGTTCATAAGCAATTGCTGGCTATAGAGGTTTATAAATATTGCGTATCATTGTACGTACCACCTTAAACAACAGATACTTATAGCTCAAAATCTTAAGCACCTCATGAGATCAAGGCTTATTCTTGCGTTGATGAGTACGATACTCTTTCTCTCAGGTTGCGCTGTGCAGATGACAGAAAATCAAGAGCTAGAGGGACCTCCTTCTGCAAAACCAGAACTCGTTGCGGAGAATCTCGACATCCCCTGGGAAATACGATCTCTTCCGGATGGAGATATACTAGTCACTGAACGGCCCGGGACACTGCTGCACATCTCAGAGGACAGTGAGGAGCGGATCGAAGTTGAAGGAGTCCGCCACGTCGGCGAAGGAGGGCTTCTCGGGATGGCGTTGCACCCCGATTTCGAACAGAACAGGTGGCTATACCTCTACATGACAACCGAGGCAGAAGAAGGCACCAGCAACAGGGTGGAGCGCTATACTTACAGCAGCGAAAAAAGCCTCAGCAACAGGACAACGATCATCACGGGCATTCCCGGAGCCCGATATCATGATGGAGGACGTATAGAATTCGGACCTGATAGATATCTCTATATAACGACAGGCGATGCGGGTGATGCTGCAGATGCGCAAGACAGGGATTCACTTGCAGGAAAGATCCTCAGGATCAAGGACGATGGATCGATACCTGAAGACAATCCCTTCGGCACCGCAGTATACTCCTTTGGCCACAGGAACCCCCAAGGTCTTGCATGGGACAGTGAAGGACGGTTATGGAGCACCGAGCATGGGAGGTCAGGGATCAGATCAGGTTTTGACGAGCTGAATCTTATCGAGAATGGGAAAAATTATGGATGGCCTATAATGCAAGGTTCCGAAAAACAGGAAAGCATGGTCTTACCCATAGTCCATTCAGGACCTGATTATACCTGGGCACCTGCATCAGCAGCACACTGGAACGGCAGCATCTTCTTCGGCGGACTCAGAGGTTCAGCACTCTATGAGATCAGGATCGACGATACTGATACCATCATCAGGCATCTCGAAGGCCAATACGGACGAATACGGGCAGTCCGGCTCGGTCATGACGGACACCTCTATTTTTCTACAAGCAACACTGACGGACGAGGAAGGCCTTATGAGGGAGATGACAAGATACTGAGAATAGACCCTAAAAAACTTCAGAGATAAGAAAGGGAACGGCACTCATTCATTTTCTTTGTAGACCTTCTCGAGTTCAGCTATGTCTACTTTTTTCATCAGCCCTAAAGCATTGGCTACATGCTCTCTTTGTTTGGGAGTTCCCCTTAAAACCATCTCTTCAAGTCTTACAGGGAGAATCTGCCAGGAAACGCCGAACCGATCCTTGAGCCAGCCACGGTATTCAGCTTCTGGTAGAACTGAGAGATTCTTCCAATAGTAGTCTATCTCTTCCTGGGTATCGCATCGGATGATGAAAGAGACCGCCTCGTTGAATTTTGAATGTATATGAAAACCCGAATCGATCGCTGCGATCCAGACATTCTCCAGCCTGAAGTCAGAATAGATGACAGGGTCAGAACCAGGATGATGCTCCGGCATCTTGTATTGTTCAAGTCTTCCACGCTTTGAATCCTTGAAGACAGAGAGATAATGATCGCCCGCCGCTTTTGCGTTTCCATGCTGTTTTCCGCAAAACTGCAATGCAGGCACTATCTTTGGCCATTCTTCCTCTCGACTCTCTATCTGGACGACCTGCCAGGTGATTCCAAATCTGTCCCTGACCTGACCGAACTTTATGCCCGCAAGATGCTTTTTCAGGGGCATGATAATATTACCTTTGGACGAGAGTCCTTTCCAAACGCGCTCGACCTCTTCAGTCGTCTTGCATCGCGCGATAAATGATATGGATGGATTCATCTTGAAATACGGCCCTCCTGAAAAAGCGAGAAGCTTAAATCCGCATAGATCAAAGAGTACAACTTCATACTCTCCTGAACGTGTGTTCCTGAGGAGCTGTTTCCAGACCATTGCAGATCCTTTGCCAAAGAGAGAGATGTAGAACGAAGCGACATCTTTGGCACCTTCGACAAACCACAATTGAGGGACTATCTTTTGCATTATCTATTTGCGACAGATAGAGATATTTTAAACTTTAGGTAAAGAAAAGGATAACTTTGTCGTCGACAAAAGAATATTTTGAGCGTACTCAGCCAGAAAAAGAGAATAGAAAAATCAGCCCCGGGCCTTAGCCATAGTGACTTCCCGGACGACATCGATAGGGATCTTGTCTGCCTCAAGCTCTTTCTTTGCGATCTCGATCGGGTTGTAACCGATGGATTCGAGCTCTTTTTTGGTAAGCTTGACAGCGAATGGAGCTCCCATAGAGATCTGGAGAGCCCTGCTTCCGATAAGCCGTGCACGTTCATATTTGGTCAGTTTGATGACCTCAGACTCCTTCGTTTTTGCCATGATATTCACTTGTTGGTAAGATTGTGTTTATAAAACTTAT
>JBMCSP010000036.1:0-6708 GCA_048624455.1 Nanobdellota archaeon | reverse complement strand
AATCAGCCCGCCGCTCCCTTTATTATCTTGCTGAGCGCGGAGGCTTCATCTATCATTATGAGCCCATCATCGCGACAGAAAACGATGAGTTTGCACTCTCGTTTGATGCAGGCATAGATACATCCCCAGAAGAGGCATTCATCATCTCAGAGCTTGAGAGATTCGTACCTGAGACCCTGCAGTTCTGCGCTCCGCTAAAGGAGATGTATCCACAGTACAACATCAGCTATCTCAACCACGAGGCAACAGTCGAGATCCGTGATGACAAGGTTCTCTTTGAAGTCAACTATCCTGTCGTCATCCGCAGCGGACCTGATGCGATTAAGACATCAAGATACCGATCAGCGATACCTATCCGCCTGGGACAGATACTCCATGCACGCACAAAGATCATCCACAACCTTCCCGAGAACGCAGATTCTGTCTCGTTCAAGGATGGTATCGACGAATCTCTTGAGATCAATTACCTGCCCTACAACAAGACCCTGGCAGTCATATCGCTGATGGATCCCCTATCAGGGACCGAAGAAGAACCGTTCTTTTATACGATCGCAATCAGGAAGGAAAACAACGCTGCACCGATCATCCCGTTCATACCCAACTTCAGGCTGGATGTCGGCGATGAGCTGAGATACACGGTGGATGCAACTGATGAGGACAGCGACCTTTTGGTCTTTTATGCAAAAGAAGGCAAGATACCTATCGATGAGTCGAGCGGAGAGATCGTGCTCTTTGGCACCTCAGCGCAGGTTGTAGAGGATACCATCTGCGTCAGCGACACAAGCCTTGCAGAGAGCTGCACAGACGTCACGGTGGTGATCGAGGATGTATAGGGATAAGGATTACCTGAAGATGCTTGCAGTCCTTGCTGTACTCATGCTGCTGGCCAGTCCTCTGGTCCATGGCGCTGATGAGCTCAAGGACAGCGAGAGCGGCGGAGAAAGCACCTCTGAGGTACCTGAAGACTACGAGAGCATCTCCGCTGAAGACCTCGCTGCTATCACCGACCCTACGCTTTGGAAAGAGATGCTTGACGGAGCAAACGACCCTGGATTCTATGAGAAAGTCCCGTCCCAGATGTGGGGGCAGATCGATCAGGCATCGCTCGACGATGTCACGGCGATCCCTGATGAGCACCTCGATGCTGAAGCGATCTATGCCGCCGGACGCTTCGACGATCTTAGCGCACAACAGATCACCTATCAGTTGTCACGAGGAAATCTTGACGGAAAGGACCTTAGTGAGGCATCCATACCAAAGGTCCAGAGCGCTCTTCAGAGCACATTCGGGGAATCCATCGCGTTAGGGTTTGGATCCGATGCAGATTTCGCATTCTCAGTATCAGGAGGACGGATCCAGTATGGAGATAATTCCTATGATCCAAACGAATTCAGCGATTACGACCAGCTCATCGATGCTCAAGGAAATCTGATACTGACGCCAAAAGGATCATCAGAGACACTGACACTAGAGGAAACAGGAGACATCATCCTCGATGAAGACGGGGATATCACCTTCTCTGAACCAGGAGCAGGCATAACCGTCCAGGACACGCAAGGAGAGACTCTTCGCTACAGCTGGAACGGAGAAGGAACATTCGGCATCGATGCATCAGGCGAGATCTTTTTTGATGATGCTGAAGTAACAGTATCTGAACTGCGATCGATGCCAGGCTACGCAGGAAACAGCATCATCCAGCAGCTGGTCTCAGCAGGGTATGCAGAAGGAAGCCAGAAGCTCAGGCAGGCGATCGCAGATATGCATAAAGACGAGCTTGCTGCGCTCTATCCCGGAGAGTTCGGCGGAGAATATGCATTCACTGCAGAACAGAACCTTGCCCTTGTCGAATTTCTCAATGGAAGAGAGCTCTACATGCCAATCCAGAAGGTCTCGGGGTCAGGACGGACCATCGCGACCGATGACGGCCCTGCTTTCCTCCTTGACACGCCGAGCGGTTCGCAGACAGCACTAGATGATTACAGATACGATGCCCAGATAAAGACGGTCGGCGAGGCCCAGCCTCTCTTCGTGACCGACGGCGAGATTCCTGAAGAGCTTGATACCTTCACTTCGGGAGAGATCAGGGTACGAGAACACGAGATGTTTGCCAACGGAAACTTTGATGCCAGGCTCGGCGGATTCACTGCTCAGTCAAAAGGCGATGAGCCGGCCAACAACAGGGTGCAATACGATGTTGATCCTGCTGACGGAAGCACATCGATCGCTGCGCAAGGCGATCTTTACGTCAATGATGGGGAGGTCTATTTTGAGGGAAACCAGGAGAGCGCATTCTTCGGCTATTCGAAGACTCCTGATGCAGAATCGGTCCAGATCACCAGCGAAGAGGAAGGAAGCATAGGGGAGTATGGATTCTACGTCGAGACGACAGATCTCACAAGCGAGAATTTCTTTGAAGGAGAGAAGAAAGGCGTCTCGCTCGATGTCATCAGCGAAGACGGCGAGGTCTCCGTAGAAAACATCCAAGGAATGTCTTCGTTTGCAGAATCGCTCCATGATGGAGGCGCTATCCTGCTTGACAAAAGCCTCTCGGTCAAGCTTGGAGGGCAAGCAGGAGACATCGGGTGCACTGCAGACAATGCCTGCTTCACGATCACGACAGACAGAGGTATGACCTATTCTGAGCCTGGATCGCCGACGCGGATCATCGTCAATCCAGGAACAGTCCAGTCATTCATGGGGGCAGGCGACACTGAGCTTGCACGGGCGAATGCTCTGGCCCAAAAGATCATGGCTGGTGATTTCATGCAAGAGACGCTTGCTGAGAACAAGGAACTTTTCCTCGAAAGCATCAACAGACTCAAAGACAATGACCAGACAGAGGGGCTTGCAGAAGTCATGCGGTTCAATTATGCCATCACGAGCAGCGATCCGCAGGTTATGGCACGGTATATCTCTCCAAGCGACCTTGAACGCTTTATGGGCGCTGACCGCGAAACCCAATATGCAATGTTCATCGATGAATGGTCCGAGTCTCTTTCGACAGAGATGGCAGACAATCCTGACCAGGCATTCGCTGCGCTCAACACAGTAGCAGACCAGGTCTTTGCCGAGAATCCTGGTCTTGGCATGCAATTCCTCGACCAGGCAGGCGACCTCGATATCTCTCTTGGAAGCGCACAGGATCTTCGCGATAAGAAAGAGCTCTACGCAACAGAGTTCACGCTTGCAGTCGCAGAACAGGCATCAGCGCAATCGCTTGCTGAGATAGAGGCATATCTTGATTATGAAGGTGACTGGCAGCTCCAAGGTTTTGAAGAAGGCAAAGTCTCAAGCGCTGCGGCAGAGGTCATCAAATTCCTCTCAGTGAGCGACAATGTCCGTGAGTGGAACGAAGAGAACGTCAGGGCTGAGCTGGCTGAGCTTGAACGTGCATCAGGCGATGTCACAGAAACCATGCGCAATCTCAATGCCCACGAGCAGGGCATCAGCGTCGAAGACGCACAGACATATGTCAGGGTCTCCATGCTCAAGGACGACATCCAGCGGATGATCGACGAAGGCCAGGCGCAAAACACCAGAGAAGCGATAGCACGGCTCACCCATGATGACCGGATGGCCGCTGGAGACACGTCACGTCCCTGGTATCTCGATGCTGATGTCGATGCTGTCATCCAGAGGGTCGATCAGCTGGAGGAGCAGGGTGTGCTTGACACCAGCGATTTCAGCGAAGAGCATGCAGTATTCCTCACCCAGAATCCGACCATAACGCAGAGCATCCAAGCACAGCGTGATGGTACCGATCCGCAAGACATGGATGCGATCCTTGCATCATACTCTGAGTCTGCCGCAGAAGGGCAAGGCTTCATCCAGGAACATGAAGGAAAATATTTTGCTGCTGATCTTGCATTTGGGACTTTGACGGGAGCTGCAGGGGGTGCAGCAGGCCTTCTTTCAAAAGCACCTGCAGCTGTCAGCCGCTCTATCAAGATAGGGCTCGGCGCAACCGGCGCCGCTGTCGGAACAGCAGTAGGACTGGAACAGGACAGCGTCATGGCGGGCCTCATGGCAGGAAGCACCATCATGGGAGCCGATCTCGGCCTTGCTGCGAGCACGACAGCACGCAGCACGACGCGCACTGCACATAGATGGTATGATATGCTCGACTATACAGGTCCTACAGGCTGCTTCGTCGAAGGGACCCTGATCACGATGGCAGATAAATCCAAGAAGGCCATCGAGGATGTCAAAGAAGGCGACATGGTTCTCGCGTACGATGTTGAGGAAGGACGGGCAGTGGAAGCTGCAGTGCTGGATGTCCTAATCGAAGAATCAGACCATCTTGTCCATATCAATGACAGGATCACTGCAACAGGAGATCATCCCTTCTATATCGTAAACCGGCATGCGTTCATCGCAGCAGAGGACATCAGAGAAGGAGATGTCATCAAGACCGCTAGGGGAACGATGATTGTCACTTCTGTTGTGCATGAGTATCTTGAAGAGAAGATAACAGTCTATAACCTTGATACTGATGACAGGTACGACACGTTCTTCGCGGAAGAGATGCTTGTGCATAATGACTGCAGCGAGATTATCAGAAGGAGCAATGATCTGACCAATGTCAGATCGAGAGTTGCAGAGCATATTACACGCAATAATGCCGGTATCGCTGAAATTTCTCAGCAAACAGGCCGTAGCATGAGCTATACTGCAGCAGATTCTATAAGCAAAGAGCTTGGAAGCAATGCTCCTGTCATCTCAGTAAGAGGTGCGGAGGGTGCCGAAATTGTAGGCGGTGACCTCATGCGTCAATACGAGAAATCTGGTGGATCAGGAGTTATTGCACGAGATGCAGGAACAACAACGGTAAATACAGGAAGCGGGACGGAAGTCCATCAGGTTGTCCAGATTGTGGACAGAAAGAGCAACACAGTCCTTGCGAATCTTGATATCGCCCCCGGTACAAGCACAAGCGGTGGATCTTTGAGTGATGTTGCATTGGATACTGCGCCTGAGTTCGGCAACAGTATCGTTGAAAATTCACAGAATCCGTCAAATACGCTTGATGGCATGGCAAACTGGATCGGAAATCAACTCCATCTTTCTGATGAGGCGACAACCACAACAGGCCAGCGCCTTTCGCGAAGCATAAGGGAGGAGCTCAATCTGGGAACAAGGACAGATCTCAGCCAGGCAGAACTCGAAGCATACCGTTCAGCCCTGAACAGACGGGTCTCTGATCTTTGGGAAGAAGCAGGAACACATGGATCGAGCAATACTGGCATCGCGACGGGGCAGAGCAGGCAGAATGTCATGCGTATGAATATCCGCAATACTGTGGAGCGTTTCAACAACGCAAACAATTGATTGCCATTGATGTTGGAAATGCCTGAAAACATTTTTAAACTCTTTCTCTGACTTCTCTTCCAGGTGATATGAATGAGATATAGGACACTCGGAAAGACAGGGATAAAAGTCAGCGAGATCGGTTTCGGGGCATGGGCAATCGGAGGCGCATGGGGAAAGACCGATGATACAGAATCCCTTGACGCGTTAAAGAGAGCTATCGACGAGGCCATCACGTTCATAGACACAGCAGACGTCTACGGAGACGGCAAGAGCGAGAAGCTCATCGCAGAGATTCTCAAGCAAAAGGACGGAACGATAACGGTAGCGACAAAAGCAGGAAGACGACTCGATCCGCATGTGGCAGATGGCTACAATGAGAAGAATCTCAATGCATTTGTCGACAGGAGCCTTAAAAACCTTGATGTCAAGACGATCGACCTCCTGCAGCTGCACTGCCCGCCGACAATATAGCCAGCAGCAGAAGCCAACATATAAAACAGGGAAAACCAGGCGAGAAGCACATAGAAAAGCGCATAGTTGATCACCGTCGCAACAGCACCCACAATACAGAATCGCAGAAAAAAACCTAAGTGGTAGCGAAACTTGCGCAAGATAGTGTTCATGTGCTTGGGGAAGAAAAAGAAAATATAAAACTTAAGAAAAAAAGAAAAAAGAAATCAGTGAAAATTCAGCTCAACACTGGGCTGTTGTTGCACTTCCTGTGGAATCAAGGCCGAAGCCCGGACCTGGTGTGGCGGTGCTAAGAGCAGTATCGCACTCTTCAGGAGCATCCTCGAATGCGCTGCAGATGACTTCCTGGATCGCTGCAGGGCTTCGTTCGCTGGAGACCGTCTCCTGGTTGATGACAAGCGTAGGAGATCCTCTGACACCATATAACTGGTTCTCTTCCTGATGGATGCTGAATCGAGGGAACTGTCCCATCCATGTGGACTGGTCGGCGAAATCTTTCATGACGCCGAACTCTTCCTCTGCATCCTCTATGCAGGAATCAAGGACCTCACGGTCAAGCTCAGTCTCATCAAGGCAGCGCTCGGTATCGCCGTCCTCAAGGAAGCAGGTAAGATAGTTCATCAGCTGGGCAGGATAATCCTTCTGTACGCAGTACTGGAGCATCTGCTCTTTAATCTCCTTCTCGCCATGCATGACATAATTGACGAATTTCAGCTCGAAGTCGATCTTGTCGCCGAAAAGATCAAGAACAGGAAGGATGCCCTTTTCTATCTGGGTTCCATACGGGCAGTGCGACATGACAAAGAGTTCTACCTCAGGCACTTCTGCCTTAGGAATCTCCTGCACCTGCTGCTGTTGCTGTGCCTGAGCCTCCTCGTTGCTGCCGATCTCTGCCTGTTCAAGCGCTGTGAGATTCACTGCCTGAGG
>JBMCSP010000035.1:0-6721 GCA_048624455.1 Nanobdellota archaeon | reverse complement strand
CAAGGATCGAGACTGCTGACGTTGCACGGTCCAAGACTGAAAAATACGTCGATCTTTTTACGATCTCAAAACGACTAGGTGCTAAGATATGAAGTCTGTCCACGTTTCAGGAAAGAGAAAGACTGCGATCGCCCGAGCGACGGCTACGCAGGGAACAGGTAAAGTGACCGTCAACAATGTCCCGGTCGAGCTCATCACGCCAGACCTTTCCAGGGACAGGGTCCAGGAACCGGTCATCATTGCCGGAATTCACGCAAAGAAGGTTGACATCAATGTTGCCGTGACAGGCGGGGGTATCTCAGCACAGAGCGATGCAGCACGTCTTGCAATCGCAAAGGCTCTTGTCGCATACACAAAGAACAAGTCGCTTGAAGAGACATTTCTCGACTATGACAGGCAGCTTCTTGTCGCTGACATCCGAAGAAAGGAAGTCCACAAGCCCAACAGGCACGGAAAGGCGCGAGCGAAAGTGCAGAAATCATATAGGTAGAGGTGTAACGATGATAATCCCCGTTAGATGTTTTTCATGCGGAAAACCCATAGGCCATCTGTGGGAAGACTACAAAGAGCGAGTCCAGAAGGGAGAGGATCCTAAGAAAGTCATGGATGACCTGGGACTTGAACGCTACTGCTGCCGATCTATGTTCATGGGTCAGGTAGACCTCATCGATACATCTGCACGTTTCAAGAAATTCTGATTGTTTTCTTTTGCTCTTTTTTCTTTTGCTCTGCCCGATATATGACAGAAACGCTTATATTCTCCTGAGAAGATTCATCTCTTCATGGACGGAACATTCTATTCTTCTTACTCTGATATCATGAGCTTCTCATTCAGGGGAAGACAGAACTATGAGCGGTTGCATGATGCGATAGAGGATCATGATTTTGAGCTCGAGCGTGATGGCTCTATCTACACAGCACGCCCATTATCATTGCAACCTGCAGATGAGTACCTATTCCTGCATCAGCCGGATGCGCATCGCAGACGAGAGAAGTTTCCAAAAATAGGTCATATAAATTTTTGCCATTTTCGCGGCGGCTCTCTTGATGTCTTCTATGCTGCAGCATTTCAGGATAAGAAAGCGTATGAACTTGTCTTTGAGGACAGCATGCGAAAACTGCAGTTCAGGGACGGGCATTTCGCAAGCATCCATCTGCATCTGGCTGATCCGCATGATCTGGACAAGGAAGCATCCCGTCTCGTCAAGATCTGCCGGGAATTCGAGCTTAGATGAGCCCGTTCTAAACATTTTTAAATAAAAGACCATTTTCTGTGCTTACGATGAATCTCAAAGAGATACAGGACAAGTGGCAGATGCGCTGGGAAGAAGCGCAGATATTCAAGTCGAGAGAAGATTCTGAGAAACCAAAATACTATGTCCTTGAGATGTTTCCCTATCCCTCCGGCCACCTCCATATGGGCCATGTCCGTAACTATTCTATCGGCGATGCATTCGCCCGCTTCAAGCGGATGAACGGTTTCAATGTCCTCTATCCGATGGGTTATGACGCATTCGGTCTGCCTGCAGAGAATGCTGCTATCGAGAAGAAGGTCGATCCGGAGCGATGGACGTTTGATAATATCAGAGCGATCCGCGAACAGCAGAAGATGCTTGGCTGGAGCTACGACTGGTCGCGGGAGCTTGCTACCTGTCATCCTGAGTACTATAAGTGGAACCAATGGATATTCCTCCAGTTCTACAAGAAAGGCCTTGTCTACCGAAAGAGATCCCTTGTCAACTGGGATCCTGTCGACAAGACTGTCCTTGCTAACGAACAGGTCATCAATGGCAAAGGGTGGAGATCAGGTGCTCCTGTCGAGAAGAAAGAGATTGAGCAATGGTATCTCAAGATCACTGATTATGCCCAAGAGCTTCTCCAGGACCTGGACAAGCTTGAGGGCTGGCCTGAGCGGGTCAAGATTATGCAGCGTAACTGGATAGGAAAGAGCCAGGGAGCACAGCTCATTTTCGATGTTGTCGATGAAGAAGGCAACAAGATTGATCGGATCGAGACATTCACGACACGGCCTGACACGGTCTTTGGCATCACTTATCTTGTCCTGGCCGCAGAGCATCCAAAGGTTGCTGAGTGGACGAAAGGGACAAAATACGAAGCACCTGTCAAGAAGTTCGTCGATAAGGTCCTCAAGACATCGACCATAGAACGGACTGCTGAAGGGAAAGAGAAGAACGGCATGTTCCTCGGCAAATATTTCATCAATCCGTTCACCGGAGAAAAATGCCCGTTGTGGGTCGCGGACTATGTTCTCTACGAATATGGCACAGGAGCGGTCATGGCAGTCCCGACGCACGATCAGCGTGACTTTGATTTCGCCAAAAAATATGATCTTCCCCTGAAGACGGTCATCACTCCTGCGGAGAAGAAGGATTCGCCTGATGATGATCCGTCGCAAGCGTATGCAGAACCAGGTATCCTTGTCAATTCAGGGCAATTTGACGGTCTGCCTAACGATGAGGCGAAAGAGAAGATCATCGCCTATGCTGAAGAGAACGGCATCGGCAAACGAAAGACAACCTACAAGCTCCGTGACTGGCTCGTCTCGCGGCAGAGATACTGGGGAACCCCGATACCGATCTACTATGATGAGAACGACGAGCCTCATCCGATCCCTGAAGAGGATCTTCCTGTCCTGCTTCCAAAAGATGTCTCCTTCACAGGTTCAGGCAACCCATTAGAGACATCAGAAGAGTTCCATTACTATGAGAAGGACGGCAAAAGATACCGCCGTGATATGGATACTATGGACACTTTCTTTGACAGCAGCTGGTATTTCCTGAGATTCACTTCTGCCCGCGATGAGCAGGTTGCGATCGATAAGAAAAAAGCAGATCACTGGATGCCTGTCGATCAGTACATCGGCGGCATCGAGCATGCAATCCTTCATCTTTTGTACGCACGCTTCTTTACGAAAGCGCTCAGAGACATCGGCGCCGTCTCTATCGATGAGCCGTTCAAGAATCTGCTGACACAGGGTATGGTCATCAAGGACGGCGCTAAGATGAGCAAAAGCCTTGGCAATGTCGTCGATCCGCTTGAGATGATCGAGCAGTTCGGAAGCGATGCAGTACGGGTCTTCATGCTCTTCACAGCGCTCCCGGAAAAAGAGCTTGAATGGAGTGACAAGGGTGTCGAGGGTATCTACAGGTTCCTCAATAAAGTCATGAGGCTGACCGAACCGATCCCCCAAAGCACAGATAAGATTGGTGACAAGGAACGCTACATCATCTCAAAGACCCAACGGACGATCCAGAAGGTGACCGAGAATCTTAACAATATTGAACTGAGCTTTGCGATCAACTCAGTGATGGAACTGGTCAATGAGCTGAGCAGATACAGGACTGAGCAGGTGCATGAAGAGACATACAATCATGCTCTTGAGACTGTCGCGCTGCTTCTTTCACCATTTGCGCCGCACACTGCAGAGGAAGTCTGGGAACTGAGAGGTCGCGAAGGATTTGTCTCTGTAGCACCATGGCCGAATGCTGATGAGTCTAAGATAGACGAGAGCGCGGAAGCTGCGATGAATCTTTTGGATGCTGTCGCGAAGGACATCCGCTCAGTCAAAGAGCTTGCAGAGATCGAGCATCCGCAGAAAGTGACCCTTATCGTCAGTCCAGGATGGAAATATGGGTTCGTGGAGAAGATGAAAACGCTTCTGCAACAAACACGAAATCCTGGAGAGATCATCAAGGAATGCATGGCGACCGATCTGAGGAAACATGGAAAGGACATTACAAAACTCGTTCCTAAGCTGGTCAAGGATCCAAGCAAGCTTCCTGAACTTGCGCTGTCGCAGGAAAAAGAATATCAGGCATTGCATTCAAAAACTGAAGCTCTTGTCGAACTTTCCGGTGCAAAGGTTGTCGAGATTGTCAGGGCAGAAGACTTCGATCATGCAAAAGCCAAGCAGGCTATGCCCGCAAAGCCGGCAATCCTTATCGAATAGATCAGATAAAAACTAACATAAAACACTTAAACATCAAAGGATGTGTGATAACTATGTCAGATAACCAGAAACCACGAGAACAAGTTCGTCAGGAGCTCATCGCATTTATGCAGGAAAAAGGATTTGTCTGGGGACCAAGCCCTGAGATATATGGAGGCATGGCCGGATTCTATACATACGGACCTCTCGGAAAGCTCCTCAAGAACAAGGTCGAGCGGGTCATCCGCGACGTTTTCATCCGCAATGATTTCTGGGAAGTCGAATGTCCGACCGTCATGCAAAAAGAGGTATGGGAAGCGAGCGGCCATCTCGGAGGATTCTCTGATCCGGTCATGATGACCAAATCGGGAGCTACCTACAGGATCGATAATCTTATCGAAGAGACGTTCCCTGACATGCAGGTTCCAAAGACCGACGAAGAGCTCCTGAAATTTGTTCAGGAGAAAAAATTGAAAGCTCCAAACGGTGAAGAGTTTATTCCTGAGGTCAAACGCCATAATCTCATGATGCAGACAACGATCGGTCTTGATACCGAGGCGTACAACAGGCCGGAGACTGCAACGACGACCTATCTTCCGTTTATGCGCTATGTTGACTTCTTCCGAAAGAAACTGCCTTTTGGCGTCTTTCAGATAGGAAAAGCATACCGCAATGAGATCTCGCCAAGACAGTACATGCTTCGCATGCGTGAGTTCACCCAGGCAGAAGCGCAGCTCTTCATCTTTGAAGAGGACAAACAGACGTTTGAATCATTTGATGCTGTCAAAGAAGAGATCATGCCATTCTGGTCAGCAAAAACTCAAGAAGCAGGCAAGACTGATGTCGAAAAGATTCCTCTTGAGAAAGCGATGACGAACGGCTATGTCAAGAACAAGGCATATGCATTTGGCCTGAGGCTTGCCTACAATCTCTTTGTCAGCATGGGTATTCCGCAAGAGCGTATCAGGCTCAGACAGCACATGGATGATGAGAAGGCATTCTATGCAGATGACGCATGGGATGTTGAGGTCAACCTGAATACGTTCGGCTGGACGGAGCTTTGCGGCGTCCATGACAGGACAGATTATGATCTCAAGCAGCACGCCAAATTCTCCGGCAAAGAGCTTGTCGCTCAGCGAGAGGATGGCGGAAAGGCTGTGCCTCATGTTATCGAGATCGCGTTTGGTGTCGACCGGCCGTTGTTCGCACTGCTTGACAATTTCTATGCGAAGAAAGAGAAAGATGAAGGAAAGAGCATCTTTGCAGTACCCTATCACATGGCGCCTGTCGATGTTGCGGTCTTCCCGCTCGTCAAGAAAGGGGGGCTTAAGGAAAAAGCTCATGAAGTCTATCAGGACCTGTCACGAGAATTCCTTGCAGTCTTTGACATCGCCGGATCGATCGGACGACGCTATCAACGTGTCGCAGAACAGGGTGTGCCATATGCAGTGACGATCGATTTCGACACGATCGAGAAAGGCACCTGCACCATACGCGACAGGGACAGCGAAGAGCAGAAGGTCATCAAGCTTGATGATCTCAAGGAGACGCTGCATGGCCTTATACATAGGTCAGAAGAGTTCTCCTCGCTCTAGCCAAAACCTTTTTAAATTAACGCCTTTTCTTTGAGAAGAAGCTACGGGACGGTAGCTCAGACTGGGAGAGCGCTACGCTGAAGACGTAGAAGTCATGGGTTCAAATCCCATTCGTCCCATCCTTTTCTTTTCTCACATCTCTTTCTAGAATCGAGGGGTGGGATCTTGTATCCCGCACTAGCGCCTTTTACCAGATTTTAGCAAAAATCTGTTCTCCATTCGTCCCACTTTTCTGGGTTTGAACCTTGCGTTCACGCAAACTGCGTTGTGTAGAGGTAAAGAAGATCAGGGGTAGATCTGTACCCTTCTCATGTTGACGACGTCAGGTATCATTGTCTCAACAGATGTTCCTTGTCCGTCAAGGGTGGTCAGCGTTATGCTAAACGGCGCGTCCTCTTGGATCTCATAGGGCGCTCTGAAGCACACTGTGATAAGATCTCCATTCAGCAGATACCCGTCCTTGAATTGGTTGCCCTTTCGAACGTAAGTGTAGCTGAACGTCCCGTTGCCGCTGCTAGGATCAGTCCAGAATCCTGAATCACTTGCATCAGTCCCGATAGTGCAGTTTCTCATCGACCCATTATGCTTCACAGCAACAGTCTCAGCAGAACCATACTGAAAGCCGCCTTCGATAAGCATTTCTTCAAGATTGATTCCTTTTGATCCAGGTGCCAGCCGCAGAGTCATGAAGAAATTCCTTATTGTTCCCTGAGGGCTCCTTCCATCTTCGCCGTGTATATTCATGACCTCGATTGATGTGCGCACAGCATCTTGTGACTTTTTGCCAGACTCAAGCGCTTGATTCTGAAGATTAGACCCGGTCTGCATCAATACGCTTGCAGCAACACCAGCAACGATAATTGCTGCAAGAAACATGATCATATGAGAAATCCCTTCAGCTTTCTTGTTCAGTAGCATCTGTATGAGCAACACAGTCGAGGGGCTTTTATAATCCTTTTTTCTTATATTTATCCCGTCATCCTATAAAGGAGCAAAAAAGAATTTCATGGATAGAGATGCACACGTTTTGTGTTGACAACATCGGGGATGAGGGATTCGATGATCTTTCCTTCCCCGTTTGGTGTCGTCATCCGAAGGGCGAACGGTTTGTCTTCATCAATCTCATATGGTGCTCTCATGCAGATCATGACAAGATCCCCTCTCTGCACATATCCAT
>JBMCSP010000034.1:0-6837 GCA_048624455.1 Nanobdellota archaeon | reverse complement strand
CACTTGTCTCAGTCAGGACCTCTCCGTCTGTAGCAGCATCAGGTATTTCTGTATCATCTACGTCGCTTGCGTTGCCGCCACCGAGGTAGGGACCGACCTCTTCACCGACCTCCAGGCTGATGCCGAGCGTTACGATGAGTATGACAACGATGATGACCCAGTAGATGACTGATTGCTTCTGCTTGTTGTCACCCTTGAAAAAATCCTCGATAGTCTGCTGCGGAACGCCGAGGAATCTAAGAATGATCAGGATGAAGAACGCGATCATGACAGCCATGACAAACATAGGAGATATCCTCATCATGATCCCGACAAAGCTTGGTGTAAACGCTGCAAGGATTGAGACAGCAAACGCGATGATCGGATTGAGAGTCTTGTTGTTCTTCTCGCCGAACATCTGTGTCATGCTGAGGACACCGTATGTTACAGCGAACATGAAAAGGAACGTAAATATCGCTGCAAAATTGCTCAACAGTTCCATCCCTTGAAAGGTTGCCATGTCAGTTCACGAGTAAGTAATGGTTATCATATTATATGTTTTATTGCCTCTTCTTCGTCAGCTTGCCGACATCGCCCAAGAATTCTGCGAACTTTTCGACACCTGATTTGTTCCTGTCTTCTTCTTTAGGCTCTTTGGTGATGAACCTGATGATCATGAAAAAGACCGCACCGACGATCAGAAGCGCCTGAGTGTCTGGATCATTGAGGAAGCTGAGCCATCTAGGAATCTCCCAGCGTGCCCCGCCAGCAGACGCAAATACATAGACGACAGCACCGATGGCTGCCAGGACGATGATAGTCATGAGAGGCGTGTTCAAGATATCAAAATTGATGCCGAACATGCCGAGGATGATGAACAGGCCAATGATGCCCACAGCGATGAGCGCAATGTTAGGAAGAGCAGTATTGATGATCAGGACAATGTCTCCTCCAGGAGGATAGGCGCCGATCGAATGCGGGATGACGACACCGAAGGCGATGACCATCGCGATGATGACAGCAAATTTCTTCTTGTCATTGCCGAACATGTTCCCGAGCATAGTCGTCAGCGTCGCATAGACGATAGTGAAGACAAGCATGAACGGGAGGACGACATCCCAGACGCCGGTACGCGCCAATGTAGCCATGAGACTGTAGAAGTCCATCAGTTATTCCCTCCTCCATTACCTGAACCACCGCCTGAACCAAAGAGTGCTTCCTGTAGCTTTCCAAGCGATTCTACAACGCCTTTCTTTGGCTTGCTTGGACCGACGATCCATCTGACGATGAGACCGAAGACAAGGATCGCGATGAGCAGTGCCTGCGTGTCGGGGTCATTAAGGAAATTCAACTGGCGCGGAATCTGCCATCCCCATCCTGCAGCCGATCCGAAGATATAGATGATGATGCCGATCGCGGCGACGACGATGAATGTCGAGATGCCTCCTGCGTTGAACATGCTCGTATTGATGCCAAAGAGCCCAAGCAATATCATGACACCGATGACCGCTACAGCGATCATAGCGACCTGAGGAAGAGCGCTGTTGATGATCTCGACGACGTTCATGCCAGGAGGATACGCATCGATTGCGTGCGGGATGACGACACCAAAGGCGATGACCATCGCGATGATGACAGCAAATTTGCGGTTGTCAGTATTTTCATCCTTCTTGCCAAACATATTTTTCAGCACGCTTGTCAGCGTCGCATAGACGATCGTGAAGACAAGCATGAACGGAAGGACAATATCCCAGACACCAAGATTAGCGAGGCTTCGCATCAGATCATTAAAATTCATCGCTCGTCACCTTCCTTCACCGGCTTTTTCGGACCGGGATCTTTGGTTACCCATATCATGAACCCGACAAGCAGTACGAGAAGGATGATTGATCCTACTGCAGCAGAATTCCAGTTCCCGGATATGAATCCATAAGCCACTTCAAGCCAGGAGTTTCCATCCTCAGTCTCGATGACGCTCATCATGATCATGATGACTCCGATAAGCGAAGCGATGACAAGGGGAAGCCTGAACGGCTCTATACCTTTCTGGCCAAAAATGTTTTCGCCTTCGCCGTAAAAGACGCCGATGGCAAGCATGAACGAGATGAACGAGACGATGATGATGGCGACTTTTGCAAGTCCTTCATTGATGATCTCGACAGCCTGTGTTGAGGCTATGACAAAGAATCCCATGGTGAACGCGACCATGGCGTTGTAGTTCTTTCGGGTGAATGTCTCACCTTTTATCGTGATCGTGCCAAAAATCTTCGTCTTTTCAAGCACAGCGAACGTAACAGAGAATACCAAAAGGAAAGGAAGGACTACATCATAGATACCGAGCCGATCAAAAAACTCGATAATCTCCCGAAACATCGATGCCATTATCAAGAAGATATCAGGGAGAATCGTATATAAAGTTTTTCATTTCTTAAGAGAAGCGACACGCCGGAAAAAGGAAGAAGATTTATAAAGCATGCAAACTGCAGATGACCCATGAAGATTACGTTCAAAGAGGGGGGCAGAAGAAGAACGATCATGTCTGACCACGCCTTCCTGAGTTGCCTCATTGCAGATGGGAAAGGGTCATATTTCTCACAGGGAGCTGAGAAGAACCACACATTTTACCAGGGTTTTCTCTCCCAGTATCCGCAGTCAGATGGTGGATGGACAATGTTCAAGTTCCTTGAACGCCTTGAACCTGATTACAATATAGATGAGATCATCAAGGAAGGTGACAGCATCACATTTGCAGGGAACAGAAAAAAGACACGCCTTTCGTTTAAGGGAGAGCGGCTTCTTGCGGTCGATGCAAGCGATCCTCTCACTCTTTATTCAGATCCTCGCAAGATCTATGATTTCTCGACAGGAGGACGCTGCTTCAGCATCGCAGAAGAAGACGGCCTGCTGATCGTCACCTACACAAAAGGCGAGACCGACAAGCCATATTCGCTCTATCTTGCAATCAAAGGGTACACGACATACAAGCAGATAGATGAATGGATTGAGAGGGATTATGCCTTTGATGCACACCGATCAGGCAGAGGAAGCTGGCACGTGCACAAGACCCTCACGTTCACTCCGACCAATGATACGCTGATCGCTCAGCATCACGATAAGAAGAAGCTCAAAGAGCTGTTCAGCAGCACGAGTCAAAAAACTGAAGATATGAAGCCCTTGCTCCCGCAGAAAGCGTTCGATGATGACGAGGCAGGCATAGCTTATGCATCTTCAGTGAAAGCTCTTGAAGATCTTGTCATAGACAACAGAGGCATCTATGCAGGATACTACTGGTTCTTTCAGTTCTGGGCACGCGATGAATCCATCTCACTTGGCGGACTCATCAGGGAACAAAGGACTGATGCCGTAAAAAATGTCGTCACGAGACTTCTTGACTCGATCACAGAAGATGGACGCATCCCAAACAGGTTCCCGCACGCCGCACTGGGATCAGCGGACGGCATCGGTTGGACAGCAAAACGTTTTGGCGATGCGATCCACATGTTCACAGAAGATGAACGAAAAGAGATAGCATCCCGGCTGGAAACTGCAGCACAACGATTGATCACACACCACACTGAAGATGGTTTCGCCATAAATGCACCCAAAGAGACTTGGATGGATACCACCGGCTCGACGACTGATGTCCGTTCTGGAGCCCGCATCGAGATGCAGGCTCTCAGGCTGAACCTCTACAGATTGCTCCACGAGATTACCGAAAAGAAAGAGTACGCAGAACGTGAAGCAGAGCTCAGGAGCAATGTGCGCGAGGCATTCTTCCATCATGGCATACTCGCAGACGGCGTGGTACCTCAGGAGCATGAATGGACAAGGGATCTTACCATACGACCGAACATCTTTCTTGCATACTGCATCTATCCTGGCATCTTGCGAAACGAAGAGTGGGAAGAAGCATTCGATCATGCTCTTGAAAAACTCTGGCTTGACTGGGGAGGTCTTTGCACCATCGCAAAAGATCACGAATGGTTCAAGGATGAATACACCGGCGAGAATGATGAGAGCTACCACCGTGGCGATTCCTGGTTCTTTGTCAACCACCTTGCAGCGTTGGCTATGCACCAGCTGAACAGCGAAAAGTATAAGGAAAGAATAAGCAAGATCCTTGACGCATCAAAAAAAGAGATTCTCACGCAAGGCATCATCGGAGGCAATGCAGAGGTCTCGTCCGCGAAAGAACTCAGATCAGAAGGAACCTGGCAGCAGGCATGGAGCTCAGCGACATTCATCGAGCTATGCCATGAACTCTTCTTTAAGAACTGATAGCAAAAGCAGCATCAGTCCACCAAAAGAGTTTTATATGAATCTTCTTTCACATGTCACACGAAACGGAGGCGATTATATATGACAGACTACGAACTACCCGAACTACCTTACGCATATGACGCGCTTGAACCATTCATCGACAAAGAGACCATGCAGATCCATCACGACAAGCATCATGCAGGCTATGTCAAGAAGCTCAATGCAGCTCTTGAGAAGCATCCTGAGCTGAAGGAGAAATCCTCTGAAAAGCTTGTCGCAGATCTTGATGCTGTACCTGACGACATCAGGACCGCAGTGCGCAACCACGGCGGTGGTCATGTGAACCACAGTTTCTTCTGGCCTATTCTGGCAAAAGATGCAAAGCCTGACGGAGAGGCGGTCGATGCTATCATGGGACAATTCGGATCACTCGATGATTTCAAGGAAGAATTCACAAAGGCAGCAACCGAGCGTTTTGGCAGCGGCTGGGCATGGCTTGTCGTCAACCGCAACGGAAAGCTTGAGATCATGAGCACGCCGAATCAAGACAGCCCTCTGAGCCAAGGGATGAAACCGATACTCGGACTTGATGTCTGGGAGCACGCGTATTATCTGAAATACCAGAATAAACGTGCTGAGTATATCGATGCATTCTTCAATGTCATCAACTGGCAAAAGGTCAATGAGCACTACATACATGCTACTGCATGAATGCTTCACTCAAGAGCATTAATGCAAGAGCGCTAGATTTATATAGTGCGTTTTTCTTTTTCTTTCTATGGCACTCAAGAATGTACGATGGCTTGGGCATTCTTCATTCCTCATCACATCGGAGGAAGAGGACACGACGATATACATAGATCCCTACAACATCTCTTCAGATGTGATCGCCGACTACATCTTTATCACTCATACGCATTATGACCATCTCTCCTTCAAAGATATCATGGCAGTGTCAAATAAGGAGACAACACTGTTCGCAACATACGATGCAAAAGAGAAATTGAAAGAATTTATCGGCACGATCATACTCGTCGAACCAAAAAGCAGATACCAACGGGGAAACATTCTTGTCGATACAGTTCCTGCCTATAACAAGCTCAAAGGCTTTCATCCAGAAAGCAACAATTGGGTCGGCTACATCATCGAGCTCGAGAAGCGGCGGTATTATCATGCGGGGGATACGGATGCGCTCGACGAGCTCAAGAACATCAAGAATATCGACGTCGCGATGCTGCCTGTCGGCGGGACGTATACGATGGGACCTGAAGAGGCAGCAGAGCTGGCAAATGCCATCAAGCCGAATGTCGCGGTCCCCATGCACTACGGAACGGTCGTCGGAAGCGAGAAGGATGCCGAGACATTCAAGCAGCTCTTCAACGGCGAGACGGTTATTCTTATAAAGGAATAGACAAGAAAAAACTTTCAGAAGATATTTTTGATCTCTTTCATGCGCTGCTTGTAATCAAGGGAAATCCGAAAGATATTCCAGAACACTTTCTGCAGCCAGGCGACCCAGTCCTCATCATGGATCTCATAGAAGATGCGTGTGTTCCTTGGAAGCTCTCCTTCTTGATTTCCTCAAGCTTTTCGGTCTTGAAACGGGCAAGAGCATCACTGACTTTCGACAGCGAGCAAGCCGTGCACTAGGCCTGATCGACGAAGATGAAGAAAACTATATCGCCAGATTCAACAGTTTTTCATCGTATCGTTTTTCGTTCGACCCAGTGCGATTCGAAGGAGACTACCGGATGGATATCGATGAATGGGCGACAATCTCTGAGAATGTTCTTGAATGGTACAAAGAGCAGGACACAGAACCTCAGCTCGAACTCTTCGAGAAACCTGAACACAAGACCATCGATGATTTCATCCACAGAGATCTGAGCAGATTCACAGAAGAGGAGATGAAGACAGCAATCGCAAAGGAGACTATTAAAAATCTTAGAATAGGTGACGATTGGTACTGGTGACAATGAGAAAAAAATGAGGTGAATGACTATGGGACACTATTATGCTGAAATGTTTCCAAGAGGAGAGGTTTCCTCTGAACAGCTCTACAAAAAGAGAAGGAAGCGAGAGCGCGATATGAATGAACAGCTTGAAGATATCGTAAAGAACAACCCCATCACTATTGATGGTGTTACCGAAGGGAGCAAACTCGTCCTCTTTCCTGAACTCTTCGAACATAAGATTCTCCATGCGGATCACTACGGTGATTACACTGTTGCCGATTATGTAAGAGACTATAAAATAAACACCTGGCCGAGAAGGGAGTTCAGCCCATTCAGCAGAGCACATCCGAACCAACTCTACACAATCTATCAGATCGGCGATGATCGGCATCCCTATGTTGGATGCTCACAACAAGTACTTCTTTCGCCGCGTCCGGAAGAGAAAAAAGGGAGGATCGTAATAATCCATCTTTCAAGTGCGGAACGCTGGGCACCCATCCGATATTTCTCAAAAGCGCCAGCAGAAGTTCTTGAAAAGAAGCAGTGACATAAGAAACCCTTTTAAATTTCTGCACATTCTTATCCTCTTATGTATCGAACACATACCTGCGGAGCGCTCAGAAAGACCGATGACAAGAAGAAC
>JBMCSP010000033.1:0-6872 GCA_048624455.1 Nanobdellota archaeon | reverse complement strand
TGCATCCCGCCTTCATCATTCACCGCCTTGCCCATCATGACCTCTCGTCCTTGCTGCCGTTTCACTGAACGTATAGCATTGCCCATGATCTTGTTCGCTGCAGCGATATCCTCTTCTGATGCAGCGCCGGCACGGTAACCGTCCATCGCTTTCCTGATCACAGCAATGCTGTCATCATCCAGAGTGATCTTCATCCTGCCCATGGTATCATAATAGTCAAGGAACGTATCAAGAAGCTTCTTGTTCACTTCTTGGTCAGGTATGTCTTTTGTAAGCTCTTTTGTCTCATCGATGATCTGGTTGAGGAGGACAGTAAGGCCCTCGTCCATCTTTATCGTCTCAAGAAGCTCTGCCTCGATCTTCTTGAACTGCACATCCGACGGTGCCTGCTTGAGCGCCTGTATCTGCTTGTCGAGGTCTCCTCCATCAGAAAGGATCGCGAGGAGATTTTTTCGAAAGATCTCAGCTTTCTGCACCAGATCCATCAGCCTCTGGTAGTGCTGGGTGTTTGATCCTTTAAGCTCGATCAACGCTTGCTCAAGCTTCACGAAAGAATCATCGAAATGCTTCTCGATCACCTCTTCGCGCAGAAGCTTTCTCTCGACGCGCTTGATCGCTTTCTTCTTGTTATCAGATTGCATAGCCTTGCCGATCAGCCGCTTCAGGATCATGAGCTCATGGAATTCTTTGTGCAGGTCACGTTTGGCCTTTTTCTCAAGAGATTCTGCAGATGCCATACAAACTATTATCAGAAAACTTACTTAAATAGTCATCGGATGAAGGTATAAGATCAAAAGCCGTTGAGGATGTCCAAAAGCTCTTCGCCATATTTCATGATTTTCGTCGGGCCAAGTCCGGATATGTCATGCAGCTGCGCAATCGAGGTCGGCTGCTTCTCTATGAGGCTAAAAAAGACCCTGTCAGGAACGACCATATACGGCAGCAGATTGCTCTCTCGTGCGATGCGCATCCGCCAGTCCTTGAGGCGCTGGAGCATGCTGTCGTCTTTCTTGACACCGCCGTTCTCAACCTGGGAGAATATCTTTTTCATCTCTTTCGTCACATACTTGCTGAGGTTGCCCGTATAGTTCATGACAAGCGTCGATCTCGCCCGGGTCATCGCGACATACAAGAGCCTGAGCTCTTCTTCCTGTTTGTCATATTCATAATCAAGCTTCGCAAGATCCTGCACAGGATGGTCAGAAACAAGGCAGGGAAACATCTTGGTATTCACGCCCATGACATAGACGACCTCAGCCTCAAGCCCTTTGATGGCATGCACTGTCGAGAGCGTGACCTGATCCTCTGCAGGCTCTGTCGCGTCAGTTTCGGCCGCTGTCTTCTTCAGGTAGGATATGCCATGCATATCAAAGACATCAGAGATCTTGTCAAGATGCCCGTTCGTCCTTGCCAGGACAAAGATCTTGTTGCGCGCAATGTTCTGGGCGATGATGCTCTGCGCTACAAAAAGCGCTTCTGCATTCTCGTTCTTATGGCGTATGAGAAGATGTTGCTTTGGACTTCCTGCGGACACATCACCAAGCTTTCCGCTCTTAAGGTCGGGAAACTGCAGTGGCTTGATGAGCTTGTTCGAGAGATCGACGATATCCTGGCTGGAACGATAGTTCTTCGTCAGCTGGACGACAGAGACATCATCATATTTCTCAGGGAATATCAGGATATTCTTCAGCTTTGAGCCGCGCCAGCCATAGATGCTTTGGCGTGGATCACCGACAACAAACAGGTTGTCAGGATCAAGCACATCAAGCAGATCGACCTGAAGATCGTTCACGTCCTGATACTCATCGACAAGGATGTGCTCATAGCGGGGCATGAGATCATCTCGCGTCCTGAAGAGCTCAAGCGCATGGACTATTTGGTCAGTGTAGTCCCTAAGGCCATGCTTCTTCTGCAATTCTTCTATCTCCTTGATCAGGTTATAGACAAAGAGGGCGGCAGGCTTGTCCCGCGAATTCGACTGGTGGGTGATCGCTTCCTTGAAATGTCTGATATCGCGCTTGTTGTTCTTGTAGTGATCGATGAGGCTGAAGACATCGTTGACCAGATTGAAGAAGAGCGTCCTCTCATCCTTCTTGCGCATCGAAGAGAAGTATCTGTCCACAGCCATCGATGAGGTATAGCCGAGCTTTCTCAACGCCTCGCTGACGATCCGTATCTTCTTTGAGAAGTCCAGCACATCCATCTCGCGCCCGTAGAATTCTCTGCCGTGCTTTCGCAGGATCTGCTCGCAGAACGAGTTGAATGTCTCGACACGGACATCGATCCCTGAAAGACGAGAGATCATCTCCTGGCGCGCTTTTCTCGTGAACGTGATCGCAAGGATACTTTTCGGGTTGACACCGCGCATCTTGACAAGGAATTCGATGCGCTTGGTAAGTACTGTCGTCTTTCCGCTTCCAGCACCCGCGATGCAGAGGATGTGCTTTGCAGTATCGATGATCGCTTTCTTCTGCTCATCATTATACTTCTCAAGAAAATTGCCGAACGCATCAAAGATCTGCCTGTCCTTTTCAGTTATCTCTGTCGCGAATGAGAGGACATCTTTTTTTGGCGAGAACGCTTTTGTCGTCTTCTTAGGATTCTTGAGTTCTTCAGCTCCTGCAGGGGTCAGCGTGATGACAGGATAGTATTTGCTTGACCTTGTCTTTGTTATCTCGATGAGTCCGTCGAAGAGAAGGCTGTCGATAATGTCATAGATGTCTTTTGCATGGTAGAGATCAAGTGCGCCATAATTCTCACATGAATCCATACAGCATTTCTTGACCTTATCCGTCTCCTTTCCCTGCAGCACTTCAGCAAGGAACTTTCGTCCGATTGGGAACGGCAGCTCCGCTATCAATGCAAGAACGATCTGATGCGGACTCTCCTCCTCGAAAAGCTCAAGATCAGAATGCGTTTTCCCCTCTATTTTCAAAGAACCATCCGGATTGAACTCCATCCGATGAGGAAGCGATAAAACTCCTTTAAATAATTACCGACGACGAGCCTGAAAGCATTCCGGTCTTGCTATAGAGTTTGCAACACTTTTAAAAACGATACCGTGTTATTCTCTTCCATGTATACAGTCAAGCATAAGGACAAACTCTCAAAAGCACGCATCGGCATCCTCAAGACAAAACACGGAAAACTGGAAACACCATATTTCATGCCTGTCGCGACAAAGGCGGCGGCAAAATACATCTCTAGTTCTGACCTGAAAGAGCTGGGCACGCAATGCTTCATCTCTAATGGCTTTATTCTCTCACTTCGGCCGGGACTTGATGTGATGAAGACGCTTGGCGGCATCCATGGTTTCATGAACTGGAACGGAGGGATCTTCACCGACAATGGAGGATTCCAGATGATGGATGATTCGTTCTATATCTCAGCGAACAAGAAGGGAGTCTGGTTCAAGAACCCATTCTCGGGGACGAAAGAGCATATCACACCCAAAAAGATCATGGAGATCATGGCAGTTGAAGGCTCAGACGTTGCGATGGCACTTGACCACATCACAAAAGCAGGAGCTAAGAAAGCTGTCGCGAAGAAGAATATGGAACTGACACACCTTTGGCAAAGACAGTGCAAAGAGATCCATGATGAGCATTACCGAAAAAGCGGCCAGCTCCTCTTCGGCATCGCTCAGGGAGGCAATGACAAGGATCTCAGGAAAGAATCAGCCCAGTACATCAACTCTCTCGGGTTTGACGGCATCGCCATAGGCGGTCTTGCCATCGGCGAGGGGTATGATACCATGTTTGAGATGGTCGACGCATCACGCCCTTGGTTTGATGAGGACAAGCCCATCTATTTTATGGGTCTTGGCAGCCCTGATGATATCCTTGACTGCATCGAGCGTGGGATCGACATCTTCGATTCTGCCTATCCGACATATGTCGCTCGCCACAACACACTGTTCACCCGAGAAGGGAAGCTCAAGATGACGGCAGGAAAGCACAAGCACGATGATGGTCCGATCGACAAGGGCTGCGACTGCTATGCCTGCAGGAATTATTCCCGCGGCTATATCCGCCATCTCATGACACTCAAAGAACCTCTCGGCATGCGTCTTGTCTCGCTGCATAATGTCAGGTTCATCCACCGGCTCCTTGAGGATGCGAAAAAGCACATCAAGAAAGGTGATTTCAAAGAATGGAAGGACAAGTTCATCGCACAGTACAGAGGAAGATGACAAGAGTGGATGAAGATATGGATGCGAACGAGACGATTACCTGGGACGACTTCAAGAAAGTCGACCTCCGCATAGGGACCATCATCGAAGCTGAAGAGTTCCCTGAAGCGAGAAACCCGTCCTATAAGCTCAAGATAGACCTCGGGGAACTCGGCATCAGACAATCGAGCGCACAGATCAAAAAATTGTACACGACAAAGGATCTTGTCGGAAAGCAGGTGCTCTGTGTCTGTAATTTTGAAAAGAAGCAGATCGCGAATTTCATGTCAGAAGTGCTGACGACAGGGTTCGTCCTTGATGAAGAAAAAGTCGTCCTTGCAACAAGCGAGAGGGATGTTCCCGACGGAACACGATTACTCTGAGTTAATTGATGATAAGAAAATGACCTATTACGACGATATAGCTGCAGGATATGAAGAACTCCATAGGACAGAGCAGATGAGAAAGATAGAGATCTGCATGCGCTACATCATGCCTAAGAAAGAAGAGAAGCTCCTTGATGTCGGCTGCGGTTCAGGGATCTCGACAGAAGTCTGGGAATGCGAACGCCACGGTATCGACCCTTCGCAGGAACTCATCCTCGTCGCAGATGAGCACCGCAACGGCCCTGAATACAAGGTAGGAAAAGTAGAAGAGCTTCCTTACGAGGACGAATTCTTCGACTACGTCATATCAGTCACTGCAATCCAGAATTTTGACGATCTGAAGAAAGGGCTTTCTGAGATGCATAGGGTTCTCAAGAAAGGAGGAAAGGTCATCATAAGTACGCTCAAGGATTCTCCGCAGATCAAAGAGATCGAACAGGCCATCATGGAGACATTCACCATAGACGAGATGGTCGATGACGTTATCGATGTATTCTTCATCGGCCGCAGGATATAGTGCGGTTGCAAGCAAGCTTTAAAAGATGGGCATCATTACTTCTTTCATGGCGATCGCAGACATCATCAACACCACACTGGATAGCATTATGGATTTTGCAAGCACGCATCTGCCGCGCCTCATAAGCCTTGCTGGGACATTTCTTCTCATTTTTATCACCTACAAGATTGTTGTCTCCGGCATGAAGAAAGTCATGCTCTCCCGAGCAAAGACACGACGGGAGAAGAACGATGCGTACATGGTCATCAAGTTCTGGAGATATATTTTCCTTGCTGTAGCCGTCATCAGCGCAATTTTCATCTCTACCGGCTCGCTGACAGCCTTCGGAGTCTCAGCAGGCCTGTTCTCTGCAGCTCTCGGATGGGCGCTACAGCGGCCGATCACAGGTATAGCAGGCTGGATGATGGTCATGATGAGAAAACCTTTCAGGATAGGAGACAGGATCATCATGGGCAATGTGAAAGGAGAAGTCGTCGATATCACCTTGACGCACGTCTATCTTAGCGAGGTCGGCGGCATCACCGACGGAGAGGAAAGTTCAGGAAGGACGATCATGATCCCAAATTCTACACTTTTTGAACAGAATATTGTCAACTATACATTCAGCAGCGACGCTGTGCTTGACCAGGTCCATATCTCGATCACCTATGAGAGCAATATGAAAAAGGCTATCAAGCTTGCGACAGAAGCTGCAAGAAAAGTAGTCGGACAAGAAGTCATCGAGAATACGAAGACAGAACCGTATGCGCTCACGTATTTTGGCACTTCGCAGATCAATATGTACATCCGCTACAAGTGCCCGACCCAGAAGCTTCAGGCAACAGGAAGTGCCATCGTCAGGGAGATCTACGACGCTTATGCGAAAGAGAAAGATATCGAGTTTGCCTATCCGCACAGGGTTCTTATCAATAAACGTTAAGAAGAATGGAACTGTACAAGATACTCAAGGATAATGAAATCATCCTTAGCGAAAGGCCAGGGGAGTATGCTGGCTACAGGCCGGGAAAAATATTCGGAACGCTTGACTGCCCATCAGGAAAACGGAAGATGAAGAAAGAGAACCGTGTTTTTTTCCACAGTCTTGAAGATGCAATACATGAAGGATATCGACCCTGCAAGATCTGTAAACCGCTAACCGAAGAACAGTTTGAGACCATCAAGCATCTTGTTCCCTATAAGACACTTGAAGACTTCTACAACGCCTAGCCCCATTTCATGAGAGCCTTGTCAAGTTCTCTGTGGCGCTTTGCGAATTCTTTGACGAAAACACCTTCTTTTTTGGCGTCCATGGTCTGCTTCATCGCTTTCACGCCGGAAAACATATCATCAGGATGGTCATAGACTGCTTCATCGGCATGGATGATGCCTGTTGCTAAAAGATCGTCTGAAGGGAATGCATTCCACATGATGCTATGCAATCGTTTGATGCTGTCCAGATTCTCAACAGAGCATCCTGCATCTGCATAAATGTCAGCTCCGGAAAGCCTGGCAAGTTTTGCGATCACGGTCCTATCGATCCCTTGCTCAGAAAGATCGGCAAGATAAGGACGGGTAGCGAGGATGTATTGGTGGCAATGCCGTCTCACAGACTGCAGGCTGGCAAATCCGACCGCAGAGACATCGACAAGGACAATATCATTCTTGTGGTCCTTCGCAAGATCAGCGCGCCGTATCATCTCAGCCGTCTCTGCCGTGATATTAGGGGCAAAGAGAAGTTTCCTGCCAAGCTCGGATTCAGCACGCCTCTTCATCTGAAGAGTCTTGACAAGACGTTCTTCGAACGGATTTAATTGAGGAT
>JBMCSP010000032.1:0-6930 GCA_048624455.1 Nanobdellota archaeon | reverse complement strand
TTATTGGATTGTTTTGATTGCTTCTTTATCGGCGATGCGTTATCGAGGCGCAGGGAGGGCTCGAACCTCCGATCGCAGCTTTGCAGGCTGCTGCCTTACCACTTGGCTACTGCACCTAGGGCTTCCATAACCAAGGAAGCGCTTTTTTTACTTCTTCAGCATCTTCCAGCTATACGTCGGATTCTTGTCGATTGTCATGATCTCTGCAATCCACGCGAAGAACCGTGCGACATTATGCCTGAGCATGTGCACGGTGAGCCAAAGCACGACTCCCATAGTCATGATGGCCATTCCTGCTGTGGCCGGGTGCTGCACTGCGGTAACATCCCACCTGATGAGCAGATGCACGATGAGACCGAAGAAGATCATACCAACCGAATACTTTTCCTGACGTTCAAGCATAGACCTATGCCCTCCCTTGCTGCTGTTGATGAATCCGACGGCTACCAGTTCTTATTGTTCTGCATGACCTTCTCGTCGATGAATTTTGCGATGCTGCTGAAGGGACGCCACGAGACGGTCCCATCGCGCTGCAGCATCCCTGTGATATTGGCTAGCGTCACCCCGTCGGCATCAGTGACACAGACGGCATACTGGCTGTGCCTGACGGTATGCAGAAATTCTCCACCGGAATGAAGATGAAGATTCTTGATCTCCATCCGATCAAGATACGATCGTGTCGTAGCATCGATGTTTCCCTGGTCGATGATGATGACTTCCTGGAAGATGTCATATTTTGCATTTATCGCCCTGAGCACTGTCAGCTGCTTCGTGAGCGTTTCTCCTGAGAAGAGTATGCATATTCTCATGCTGGCTGCCTCCTTTACGTGATTTTATGAGCTCATCCAAGCTCGTCGTATGCGAGGATGTCCCGTCGTCTGAAGAACTCGCCGATATCCTCAAAGCTCCAAAAGAAGTATCCTGCACTTTCCAGGCGTCCTTCGACCATATTCTTGTTTCGCTCCAGAGCATCGGAAGTGATGACGAAGTTACTGCTGTAGGAATCCGACGGTGTGAACTGGTCAGGCCTCTTGGCGACGAATCTCGTTCGAAAGATTGTCCGCAGGAACTGTTGCTTGCTACTGTCCAGGCCTCCCTGGTCTATGACGACAAGCCGCTGAAAGACGTTCTTGCCGCCGATGATCTCTGCTTTCTTGAGCTTGGTCACGTGCTCGTCGAGATGCTTTCCTGAGAACAGTATGACTATATCCATCGTTGCTCCTTTCTCTTTTGCTCGCTATTCACTTTTTTCAGCGGACGTTGCGGTCCGCAAGGTCCTGAACAAAAGATTGTCTTTGATCACTGCATTCGTACCGTCAGGATAGACGAGAACAGGCACCTCGTTCTTTTCGGTGATGCCTTCTACAAACCATTCAAACACGGCAAGTCCGAGCATCTTCGCTCTCCGAGGCCGTCCTTTCAAGAGGGTCTCCATGTGGGGATTGTAGTTGTCTCTGACGATAAGGATGTACTGGTGGGTTCCCAAGTAGCTATGGCTTTCGTCGGTTATCGCGTTATCCTGCTCGAGTATCGTCCAGAACACGCTCAGATCTTTTTGTGCATCTAGCCCAGATTTCTCCTTGGACAATCGTGAAGGCCTTGCTCCATCCAGCGTACCCTTGACAGTTTGATTCAGCACGTTCAGGATGGACTCTACGAGTTCTGCGGAATCTTTTGCTCTACATCTCTGCGCAAGAGCATAGCTCCTGTCATCTATCGGGAACGATATGATTCTCATCTGATCATCTCCATTTCTGCTAGTCTCCGACCCAGAGATAGGGGCGCTGTACACCATTGATATAGCACCAGCGCTGCATCACTGAACCGTTGATGGTCTTTTCCAGCACTGTGGCATGCTTGCCGTCCATGCTCCTCTTCCTGGCGTTCTCGCGTGCTGTCTGTTCTGAGACTGCGGTAAATTGCTGGTGTTCATCGGCAAGCTCATCTGCCATCACCTGACCATCCTTGATAGGATAAGCCCTGATTATGTAAGCAACCTCATTCGTGACATAGAGTCTGCACATCATATACTCCTTGGTTAGTTTTGTGTTCTGCTCAGTCGCCGATAATCTCTGTCTCGGCGATCATCCGGCTTGGCTTATGAAGTTTTCTGACGTGATGTCTTTTGTCTTCCTCCTATTTTTCCCTTCTATTTTTCTTTAGATCCTTGGTTCATCGTAAGCAGAGCATAGACAATCTTTACGAGGTCGTCTATGGTCATCTCTGCTCTGATGGTCACTACTGCAGTCCGTATCCCGAACTCCTCTTCAAGGAAGAACAGGAGTTCTGCCCGGTCGAGGATATCGAGATGGAGATGGTCCTCGAGTCTTGCATCACCGGAAACGTTGTGGCTGATATCAAACTCTTCTCGTAGGATGCTTCGCACCCGCGACCCGATGATGATACGTTCCATCTCAGCCAGTTGATCCATATTCACCTCTCTTTCTTAACCGACTCGAGTTCATCCCTGCTGCAGTAGAACGTTCCGCTCTGCGGGAAATCGACCAGGATGTTGTTTCTGTCCTTAAGGTAGGACACTATTCCTGTAGTACCTTTGAGAATTGTGGTGCCGTTCTCAAAGAGCGGTTTTCGAACATCCTTTCGCATCCTGACCCTCGCGCCTGGCCTGCAGGGCCAGTAGCATATGATCTTGTAAAGTGTGATGATGCTCACTCTCACTCCCGAGAAAAGAACGAGTATGGCTCCCATGGCAATGATGGGTATCCATCCATTCAATTCCATTGATCCCTCCTTTCTTTGCGACTGTTTAGATGTTGCTTTCCCTTCTGCCCACCATCACTATGAAGAATGAGCATAAAGAAAAGGCAGGGGCCCGAAAATCCCTAAGACGTGTATGTGAATCCACAACAGCACTGCAGAGCACGGGCCCCTGCCGAACAGGAAATGTGCGGTGCTGTGCGCTATCTAGGACTAAGAGACTATGACTGCCTCGTTGAACTCCTTGACCAGCTTCATCAGTCCCGTGAAGATGATCCCGTCCGGGTCCTCTGTGATGTGAAGGCTCAACCCCTCATCGTCCACAGCGATGCTTGAAGATCGCTTTTTGTCGAGCGTTAGCTGTAGTGAGTATTCTCCTGTATGGGGTCGATAGCTGATATCCTTAGTGGTGTCGATCAGTTCTTGTTTCTTGAGAAACTGCAGGAATTCGACCGCGCTTCCGTTGAGCTTGATGCTATCGGTCATCCGGATGAGGTGTTGTTCCATGAAGCTCTCGACATGCTCGCGGAGACCTTTGAGCATATTCGGGGCAAGCTTGCTGATGTTCTCGTCGAAGATCAGAGGTCCGTGGATGTAGAGTTCTCCGGTAAAGTACGGTGTGTACTTCCCCTTGCTTTCGTCAGCGAGGATGACGAAGAACGAATTCTTCGGGAACTCGTCCTGAGCGATGGATATCTTCAGAGTATTCTCATCAGTTTCTGCAGCACCTTCGTAGATGCCTGCAAGATACTCTTTCAGGCGTGAGAAGAGTTCTGCATGATCTGTGAATGAGCTGCCCTTGATCCTGATCTTATCGCTGCTCACCGGATCGAACTTGACTGTGCGTGGCCTCGGGGTGTCATCGGTCGGCGAGACGCTGTTGACCATCCGATAGAAATCGACAAGCTGTTTCTGCCCCTCGCTTCCCGGGCGATAACGCATCTTGTCTTGTTCCAGTGTTAGCCAGTGCCGCTCGTGGAAAAGCTTCTCGCTCTCCTTTTCGTACATGAAATGGTAGCTCTGACAAAACAACGTATTGATCTCGACCTCGTGATTGAGCACCATCCCGAACCTATCCTCGAGAATGTCTGGGATGAAGAGGTGATTGTACGGCAAGGGGATGATATAGGACTCGGAGCTGAAGCTAAACTTGTCCTTCTCAAAGAAGCATTCCCTCTTTATGGAGTCTGCCATCTGGCTGAGCATCTCCTGCGCTTTTTTGATCTCCTCTTTTGCATCCCCTGACACCTGAAGCAGCTCTGTCGTGAGGATGAGCTTTGCGCTTACCATATCGTTCATGAGCGTCAGCTTGATGCCGAGGTGCTCGATCGGTGCAGAGTTATTCCAGAACTGGTAAGTGTACTCGGTTGACCAGTCTAATTTTGCCGTTTCTTTTCCGGCAAGACCCTGCTTCTCCAATCTGACCTTGAATTCATCGAGCAGTTCGCGTCCTTCCTTGAAGAAAGAACCATCCAGTGTGATAGCTGCGTCTGTCCAAATCGAGAAAGTATTCATAATTACTCTCCTTTGATTATTAGCGTGATATGCTCCTATGAAGCATCTTCTTTGATTCGTGCCCTGCCTTTTTGCAGGTATGTACGTGATTGTTCCCCTCCTCGAGCATTGTTTTCCTTTCTGCCCACTCAATGGAATGGACATAAAGGAAAGGCAGGGGCCCGAAAATCCCTAAGACGTGTATGTGAATCCACAGCAGCACTGCAGAGTACGGACCCCTGCCGAGCAGGAAATATGCAGCGCTGCTAGTATGCATCAGACTGGACGGATGTCCTGTCGGCGGAACCAGAGCGACATCCTGTTGAACATTCCACGAAGATCTACAAAGACCCAGTTCCCGTCTATGCTTTTGGCGACACCCAAGGTCCCTTCAGGAATATTGATTACTGTTTCACTCACTTCTTTGAGGATGTCATCTTTGAGGACGACCTTCTGTCCGTCCTGGAGCTTTGCCCGTCCGATCAAGGCGATCAATGCTCCGAAACCGAAGACAAAGATATAGATGATCGCCCTCTCGATCATGGCTCGATCATGGGCTGTCCTCCCTGAGATCAGCTTCACTGTAGTTTTTTTTGAGCTCCAAGAATGCCTTCATCATGAGTGCCTTGCCATGCCGCTTCTCCTCGTTGAAGCGCTCGTAGTCAGAGAGCATGTCCTTGTGCTTCTCGGTGAAGCTGTCAAGCTCTTTGGCGAGCGCGAGAAGAGAACTGATCTTTCGAAAGGTCTTGTCGATGTCCTCTTCTTCATCATGCCAGTAGTCGAGCAGCTCGACAAATTCAGTCTCGAATCGCTCCTTGAGTTGCTTGAACTCCTTCGCTATGTTTGCCGTTGTTGTTGCTTTGGTCTCCATACACACTCCTTTCCTTGAATTGATTGCCTTGAATCGACTGATTCCTGTCTCTCAGATGCTCTGGACTTCCACACCGTTGCGGTAGAGCCTCTGCTCCATCCTCGTCCCGTTGACGAGCTTCTTGAGCACCGCGACGCGATTGCCTGAAAGCGTCCGCTCTCTTGCCATGGCTTCCGCCTGCTTGTCGCTGAAGCCGGTGAGCTGACCGCCCTCTTCGGTGATCTCGCGGTATTTGACTTCTCCCTCTTCGATCGGGTAGACCTTGATGATGAATGAGTTGAAATGCCTTCCTGCCAATATATCCATAGATACTCTCCTTTGATTGTATGAGCATAATGCAGGGTAATGCAGGGACCGAAAGCCAGATTCCCTGCCGTGAAATGATGCAAATGATGCAGATGATGGGATTAACCGCCACCATCACCACCTCATAGAGTCATGGGAATTTGTCCTTTGGAATGATGCTCTTTCCGGGCTTTTGACGCGGAAAATCCGTAAGAAAAAGTTGATTCTACTTCCTCAAGGCATACCTCCTTCTAAGAAAAAGTGTGCGAACCCATCATGAATCTTCGAAAAATAAGGATTCAAGGGATTCTGACCTTCTCCGGCCATCCAAATTGGCTGCGAGATCCCATGATCCCATGTGTGTTCATAGAATTCATGTTGTCTCGCAAATGTAGTGAATATGTCCCGATGTGTTGTAGCGGTATTTATAAAACTATTGCCTGTTTGCCAGTGAAGGTGTATAATGGTGTATTATAAAAAGAAATTGTGTATATAATGTGGATTGGGTATAGTACAATCAAGATGGGCATCAGTACATGGGGATGCCGGCTTTCTCAAGGAGCGTCGATCCTTTCGGCGTCAGGAGAATCTTCTTTTTCATGCCCTTTTCAGAACGCTCTTCCACTGTCTTGATGAGATCAAGATCGGTGAGATTTTTTTTGAGCTCGTTGCCTTTCCTTCCTGAGACCTGAAGTGTCCGATACAACTCAGAGACCGTATAGCTTCGCTGGGCGACCTGCTCCAAAAACTCCATCTGAGGCTTGGTCAGAAATTTCAACAGCTCTGCAGACGATGAGTTCTTCATGGCGTTCTGCTGCGCTTTCAGATACTTGTCATAATCAATATTCGTGATCGCTGTCGTGATATCGGAGCGTTTGTAGTTCTGCTTGACAAGAGCCTCTTTCGCATGCTTGAGGTCGACTCCCTTGTCGATGAGCTCTCCGATGACCAGGACAAGATCGCGCTGATGATGGTTCTTGATCGGCTTTCGCTCTGCCTCATACGCCTTTTTCTGGGCCTGATAGTTGAGAAAGTCCCCGTTTTCCCGTGCATCAGAGACGCCAGAGGTGTAAAAGACCTTCTCCATCTGCTTGACGTTCCTTCTGATCTGCGCCTCCTCTTCGCTCTCGGTATGGACTTTCATGCGCTTGACATTCTTGACGCGTCCTTCCATTTCCTGCTCCAGAATCTGGTCGTTGACCCTGTTCTTCTTGATGTCGATGTAGGGCGCCTTGATGACAAATGGATTGTGGTATCGCTCTGCCAGCTTGACGATGGCATAGCCTACCGGAAGCATAGAGAAATATTTCCTCTTGTCGTCCCGCCTGTCGTTGAGCTGCATGAGCTCCGAGGCTGCTCTGATATCATCAGGATGCTGCTGCTGGAATGCGATATTGCAGGCTGAATTTCCTGAGACGACGTCAGCAAGCTTTGAGACGTGCTGGTCGAGACAGACGATGCTTTCCCCGAACTCACGGATCTCTCGAAACATCATGTCGGTGATGGATTCTTCCATGAACTGCGGGCGATCCTTGAGAAAGATATTATGAGCCTCGTCGACC
>JBMCSP010000031.1:0-6961 GCA_048624455.1 Nanobdellota archaeon | reverse complement strand
CAATTGATATAATGGATCTGCAGGGGAAGATTATTTTCCTTGACGACAGTCTCAAGCTCTTTTTTGATCTTTTTGAGCGCCACTGTTTTTCCCGTACCTGTTTTCCCATAGACAAAAATATTTGAAGGGAGCTCATTGCGCAATGCAGGAGCAAGCATAGAAGAGAGCATACGGACCTCTTCTTCCCTATGGATGATCTCTTCAGGGATATATGATGCCTGCAGGCATCGTTTATTCTCAAAGATCGAATTTGAAGAAATGTATTGCTTGAAATAGTCTCCTAACGAACCGGTGTCCATGTGACCTTCCCCTTTAAATCCATGAGAAGCCAAGGTTAATAAATGTTTCCTTTGGAAAATTTCTTATGGAGAACACCCCTTTATTTCCTGTGGAACTCACAAATCAGACACGGGCGTGTCCCTCCAACTCTTCTTCATCACAGATTTCTTTGTGAGACGATCTGTATTTTTTGTCTACCACGTTTTTTTTTGGTATCTTTATATCTGTTCATCTTTTTTTATTTTCAATATTGAAGCTTATTATATTATATTATATCGATAATTATTAGATAGATAGATAGATAGATAGATAGATAGGAAGCAGCTAAAACTCTACAGACAAGACAGAAGAATAACAAAAAAAGTGTCTATACGAAATGTACCCTGAGGTCACTAGATATCGAGGAGAAGAATATAAAGAATCTGATTGATTTAGGATATGCTGATGCTGAGAAAAACAGATATCATGATTAGCTACTTCAGTCGGCTATTTTCAGGTTGACGATTTCATAAGGTTTGCCGATAATGCATGTAATACTTATGTGTATTTTTTTGAACTGAAGCTTTTTTAACCTATGAATTTGACCCATTCTCATAGAATGGCTGAGGCTCATCGTGATGTTATCAAGACTTTTTTCGTTTTGATAATATGTCTGGAGAAAGCTAAGAGAAGACACCACCGATAAAAAATAATGTTCCATAGGAAATGAAGGGGTCTCCCTTTTCATCAAGCAATCTAGTCTGTTATTATTCAAGCAATTTGATCATTCCCGGCATGATCTCAAAAATCTCGCCGCGTTCCAGAAGACTTTTGAGAATGTCTTCTCCAGGTGTGATATTTCGTTTTTCAAGTTCCTTGGCTACAAACTGGAAATTGACTCCGTCGCCTGTGTCATTCGCTTTCATTATGGTGTAAATGGCTTCAAGTGAATCCATCTTTTCTTCTTCTTTCTCATCCAGTCCTAGAGTCTGTTCTTGTGCAAGCAGTTTATGCTCAAGCGAATGAGCAGATTGTTCCTTCTTTTCTTCTTGCCGTGGCGCTTGCTGATTTTGCTGACCACTTTCGATCATAAAGTCTTCTTCCCTTTGTCTTTCAATCTCTGCTTTTCTCACTTTCAGCCAGCGAAGATCAGGAAGCTTTTGTATGACTTCAGGAGTGAGATAGATGTCTTCGCCATATTTCCTTGGCTTTCCTATGATAATGATGCCATTACCTTCAGGTATTTCCAGGAATTTAACAACTTCATAGTTCTCTGAGAAATTGCACACCACTTCGATTGTTCCTGTTCCATCATCGATAAGGAAGGATGCTTTCTCATTGTTCTTCGCGATAAGGATTCCCATGATGCTGACGCGGAACAATGTACCAAAAACAGTCTTTATGTGGCTGGGTTCCCAATTGGCGTTTTCTATGAACGTACCCTGTTTTAAAGAAGAGATATCGATTTTAACTGCCGGTTGCCGCGCATATTGATCTGGCATAAGTATCACTTTATATTCGTGAGATGAATCCTCTCTTTGGCTCATAGATATCGCCGGAACGCTTCAGCCGTTCGATGGATTCTCGCACCTGCTCTTCGCTGATGCCTTTCTCTTTTCCCATCTGCTCTATATCTTCTATCGGTATCGTCTTTCCAAGCGTCTTCTCAAGCTCAGTTATGATGTTCTTGATGTGTGCGATGCCGCTTCGCTCGGATGCAGAGACATTTGAGGTGATCCTATCCAGATCGATCTTTCCTGTCTTTGGATCCATACCCATCTGTGTCAAAGAGTAGTGCACGAGATCGATAGCTTTCTTCGCATCATCCCTTGTGATCGTCTCTGCAAGACGCATCTTCGCTGATGCTTCGCTCAGACGGATAAGACCTTCAAGCTGTCGGGCGGAGATAGGGATTGCCTTGATGCCGTCCTCTTCGCCGCTTGATCCGCGCATCTTGACATAATATTTCTGGATCTCATCGATCGCATCTTCTGTCAGCGCCGGTCGTGATTTCTGGGCATAGGCGATATATTTTCTCAAGAATCCAGTATCCATATCTGTTACTGCTTTCTTTTTCTGCGCGTGTTCCATGTGCCGCTTCAGGATGAATTTTGCAAGCTCAGAATCCTTCTCCTTGCTAGGCATATCGCGGAACGGAAAGATGAGGTCGAATCGGTTCAGGATAGTCGAGGGCAGCTCGATCTGTTTTGCGAGCATCTCATAGGGATCAAAACGTCCGAACTTTGGATTTGCCGAAGCAAGGACTGTTGTCTGGCAGACGAGTTGTGCCTGGATGTTCGCTTTCGCGATAGAGACTGTCTGCTGTTCGAGTGCCTCGTGCATCGCGTTCAAGTCATCCCTGCTCATCTTGTCAAGCTCATCGATGAAAACCATACCCTTATTCGCAAGGACAAGCGCTCCTGCCTCAAGACTCCATCCGTTCATAAACTCATCCTTGACGACAGCCGCGGTAAGGCCGGTCCCTGAAGCCCCTTTACCTGAGACAAATTTTCCTTTCGGGGCTATCAAGGACATCCTTTTGAGCAGTTGTGATTTACCTGAACCCGGATCTCCTATGAGGAGGATGTGCATATCTCCCCTTGTCGTGATATCTCCTTCTCTCTCTTTCCTGACACCACCGACCATCTGAAGGATCAGCGCCTCCTTGATGTAGTCATGTCCGTAGATATTCGGTGCAGCCGAATTGACGATCTTTTTCATAAGATCTGTATCTGCCGCAAGCTCTTTGATCCGTTCTTCCTCTTCTGGCGAGATATTGATTTCTGAGAATTCCTCTTCTACTCCGTGGACGTAGTTGGACTCGATCATGATCTCAAAGCGTGTTGATTGTCCGCCGCTTCGAAGCTGCACCGGCACCTCTTTCATCACACCTGTAAGGATGACTTTTGCTCCCGGGTTGGTCTTGCGCTCAGTGATAGGAGAGACAAGATCCTCCTTGAGCAAGATATTGATGCGTTTTGGCTGTTCTCCGCCTTCAAGAGATTCGGGTGATTCTTCAAGGACCATACCTTGTGCATCGACAAAACTCTTTGAGATGAGCCTAAACTTCCCTTTCCGCCCGCAGCCGCATCGTGTCGGTTCCCTGAATTTCTCATCAAGCTGTGGGACTGTCAGTTCGTGTCCGCAGGATGGACATTCGAATTTCGCGACAGTGACCTGCGGCCTGACATCTGATTTTTGCCTGACGATACCCTGTACCTGGATGAATTTTCCGATGTGCGTGCTTCTAAGGTTCTTGATCGCTATCGATTGTGACTTTGGAAGATTGTAGAACCTTATACGAAACTGCTCAATCTTTTTTGGCTTGACCGGAAGATCTATATTTTTGAGAGCGAGTTCGGCAGCCTTGATTGCATCTTCAGGTTCCTCAAGAAGATGATCTGAAAGTTCAGGATCGTATTGCGCAAGATCTGTATAATTGATAAAGATAAAGAAGAAGCCCTTGCTGATATTATCAAGGATTTTCGAGTAGTATTGTTCTTCAAGAAATTCCTGAAATCTTTTTATCTGCTCAGCTGCGTCCATGCCCCCTCAGCTGACAGAGGGTGATATGCTGTTTAAATATTTTGTTGCAAAGAAAGTGGAAAAAAACAAAAGAAAAAATCTATTGGATGCTCTTGAGGTTCTCCATGAGTTTCTTGACGGACTCGTGGACTTCCTCTTCAGACTTTGTTCCTGTACAGACGATCTTTCCGTTGCTGAACAGGAGAAATGTCGCTTTCGCCTCACGGAGCTTGTAGACAAGTCCGGGAAACTGCTCCGGCTCATACTCTGTGTTCTGCAGCTTGAGCGTCAGCGTGTTCAGGTTAAGATCCATACCAATCTCACCAGAAGCGACGATGTTTTGGATGGTAATCTCTGGCTTGACGGTAATCTTTATGTTGATCTTTTCCAAGCTCTCGATAATCTTTTGCAGCGATCGGTCGACATCAGCAAGGTTGCGTGCTCCTGTGCTGACAACCTTTCCTGAACTGAAGATGAGAGCTGACGTTTTCGGTTCCTTGATCCTGATGACAAGGCCGGGGAACTGTTCAGGGTTATATTCTGTATTTGATAATGTCGCCGCCATCTTCTCGAGCGGGATGTCATGCTCAAGCGACGTAGAAACGACAATGTTGACAATCTCAATATTTTGATTTTCCATAGTACTTCCCCCAATGCTTATAAATCATTTATAAATGGAATGCTCTTTAAAAAAGTTTCCCTTAAAAATGGTAAAAAACACTGTTTTTGGAAAAACAGCACCCTTTTTAAAAAAAGCTTACTTCATCAAAAAACATGCAGGATATTGTCAGGCCGGATAAGAATGAAGACGGATTTGCAGAGATGGCTTTACGATTAGGGTTTTCTGGATTGACCTTCTGTTATGAGCAAGTGCCTAAAAACATTTCAGATGTTTTGAAGGATCTTTTAGTGTCTTTCTCGTCCCTTTCTTTTGAGGTCATGCAGCTCGTTGAAAAAGACAAAATAAAGAGCAAATATCCTCTTGTGTTCTCATCAGGCAAGGAGACGAATGTCCGTGCCGTAGTCGAGAAGAAAAAACCACAGATTATCACGAACCTTGCATTTCAGCAAAAAGATTTCATGCATCATCGTGCAGGCATCAACCAAGTGGTTGCGCAGGCGATGCATGACAACGACGTCGCTCTTGGCCTGAGCCTTCCATTACTGTTCTCTACAAAGTACAAGCCGGAAGTCATGGGCCGCATCATGCAGAATATCGTTCTCGCACGTAAACATAAGGTCGCTGTGAAAGCGTTCACGCTTGCGAACCATCCGATGAATATGCGATCGCCAAAAGATCTTATTAGTCTTCTTGTGTTGCTTGGTATGGATCATAAAGAAGCGAAAAGTGCATTGCGGCTCCGGTGATGATGCCGGGATACTTTTATAAACAGCCCCTGATTCTACTTCTTTATGGATTACGAAGCGATGCTCAAGAAAGGATATGAAAAAGTACCGAAATCAGCCCAAAGCGGAGAGCGTTTTGAGATTCCTAAAGCGAAAGGGCACATCCAGGGAAGCAAGACAATCATCACCAATTTCTTCCAGATCGTTAAAGCTCTTGGTCGCGATCAGCAGCATCTTCTCAAATTTATCCTCAAAGAGCTCGCGACACCTGCAGAGATCAAAGGGTCTCAGGTACACTTCGGTCGAAAGGTTTCTGCTGCGCGCCTCAATGAAACTATCGAGAAATATGCAAAGATATATGTCATCTGCAAGACCTGTGGAAAGCCTGACACGAAGATCATCAAAAAAGATCGTGTCGATTACTTAAAATGCATGGCTTGTGGAGCACAGAGTCCAATAAAAGCATGATTTCTTTTGCTTCTCTTTTAGAAAGATATTTAAAAAGAACCTGATTTTTTCCGATAAAGACGGGCTCATAGCTCAGCTGGTCAGAGCGATTGGCTCTTAACCAATAGGTCGGGGGTTCGAATCCCCTTGGGCCCATAGCTATACGGGGCCAAGGTCTGCCAAATGCTTTTTGGCAATATCTTGGGCCCAGTCTTTTTTCATTCCGTCTGTATTCAAATATTGTCTGTCTTCTGCTTTTCATATGCGTGCTGATAATCGAACACAAGATCCTTATTCTCATACAATGTGTTTCCCTGGCTATCTCTGAGCAGCTTGACTGCATGCTTGCGCCCATCCATATCATGAAAGTCCCAATGGATGACGTATTTTGATGTCGTGCTCTTCCCCACATAGAAAAAATCAGTTCCTGTATGTATCAGGCGTTCGGTCCTCACTTTCGAGACATCTGCGTTGATGTAGTGGACCTCTATTCTCTCTCCGATGAGATTCTCTAGCGAAGGATACAATCCATCCTTAGCGTCTTCGGTTACGGACGTTTCATTCTCAGGCCGTGCAAACAGACGTGCAAGAAGTCCCATAGTCTTTCTGTTCGTAAGCATCCATATAAACTTATGCTCTATTATTTTTATTTTCTACTATATAGAAAATAAATAACTATAAAAAACCTCTGTGTTCATAGAACAGTATGATTTTTGAAGTCTTTTTCGATTCTCGAACGATCAACTCGCATCCCCCCTCGCTGATGCTTGTCGGATTTATCTACTCATCCATCGCACTTCTTCTTGCGTTCATCGTCTTTAGGGAGTATGCGAGCATCGTCATGGTCTTCTTCGCTGTGATGGCGCTTCTTCCTCTCGTCTACAATTCAGTGAAGCACGAGGAGCACGAGGATGTCGTGCTCAACGATGAGGTCTCTATGCTCAAAGAGCATGCGAAGACGCTGAAGAAATTTATGTACCTGTTCATCGGTCTTGTGCTTGGTTTCTCTTTCTGGTACGCTATACTTCCCATGGAGGTCAATAGCGAAATCTATGAGGCGCAGATATCAACCATAGGAAGGATAAACGGGCAGGTCGCCAGCCATTTTGGTAGCTACGAACGTCTGACAGGATATCTCATCAAGGAAAGGTTCCCCATATTCATGAGCATCCTGATGAACAATCTTATTGTCCTGGTCTTTTGTCTCCTCTTCTCGCTCATCTTCGGCCTGGGCGCGATATTCATCCTGACGTGGAACGCTTCTATCATCGGTGTGGCGATAGGCAGCATCATCAAGGAAGGCTTCATGGCCTCTGCGACGCTTGTCGGTGGATCTCGCCTGTTTTCCTATGCACAGGTGCTCTCCTGCGGTCTCATGCGGTTC
>JBMCSP010000030.1:0-7246 GCA_048624455.1 Nanobdellota archaeon | reverse complement strand
GGCTCGTCGCCGTCTGGATCAGGACTCCTGCTGCGATCGCAGCGACAAGGATCATAGCGATGAAGATAATCAGTGTACCAATGCCCATATCTGCTTTCTTTTGCACCAACAAAGTATATCGCCCCCAAATGCGTTATAAGAACCCTTAGAGGAATCTGGTTTATATACTTTTCGTAAAAGAGAACAGTAGAAAGAGAAAAGAAGAGATGATGAAAAAAGAAAAGAAAAAAGATCTTCCCTTATGGGAAGATGTAGACACGCTCAGCGGTCATGATGTTTGGCGTAGCTGTCTCGATGACCATAGGTGTACCGCGCTTCGGATTGAAGTTGATCAGTACATTCGTGTCTTCGCCGACAGACCCAGGAGCCGGGTAGCACAGCTGGACGATATCACCACGGACAATGTAGCCTTCCTGATGATTCGGACCTTCAACAAGGTACTGCACCGTGAATGTTCCGTTGCTGTTCGTGGAATCATAGCAGTAGCCCATAGAATCGTTCCAGGAACCGTCGCATTCACCGTAGCTGGAGCAGTTCGTCCCGCCATAGGTGAAATCACCGTTGATGCTCTCTGTGTCAAATCCGAGCAGGACGTCATTCAGCGTCACCGGGTCTGAACCAGGAGACAGCTTGACTTTCTGCCGGAAATCTTCGACATTACCATCAGAACCGTTTGTCGCGTAGAGCAGCAATGTCTGCATGCCTGTAGCGACCTGTCCTTTCGTCCTCTCACCTGTCAACAGAGCCTTGTTCTGTAGGCTCGTCGCCGTCTGGATCAGGACTCCTGCTGCGATCGCAGCGACAAGGATCATGGCAATGAAGATAATCAGTGTACCAATGCCCATATCTGCTTTTTTACTCATCATTAATCCACCTCATCATGGGAAAATATAGATCCTCTCCTGACCGATGATCTCAGGTACTGCAGTCTCAAGGACTGTCGGCATCCCGACCTTAGGGATAAACCTTATTGAGATATCCTCGTCAGAGAGTACAGATGAAGGAGCCTCGAAGCATAGTTCGACAACATCTCCTCTGTGAATATATCCGTTGCGCCATTCGTTGCCCCGCAGCAGGTAACGTGCACTATAATTTCCATGCCCGTCTGTATCGGTCATGTAGTCGCCCTGGCTGCAGTCACCATCACTCTGGTTGTATGTCAGGTCCGCTGATGCGTCCTTAACGTCGCACTCGAGCAAGGTATCATTCAGTCTGATAGCATCGGAACCGGGTGCAAGCTTCAGCTTGACAAAAAACCTGTCAAGCGACTTAGGATCACCAGTGGTGCCGTTCTCGCCATAGACCAGTAAGACTGTTGTCGCGGTGCTGATCTGCCCCTGCGTCCTCTTTCCAGTCAGGAGAGCCTTGTTCTGTAGGCTCGTCGCCGTCTGTATGAGGACACTGGCTGCGATAGCTGCGACAAGGATCATCGCGATAAAGATGATCAAAGTCCCAATGCCCATCTCTGCCTTTTTATTCATACTTCAACCACCTCAAACTTAAGGGAAAATGTAGATCCTCTGCTGTGTAATAACATCAGGGATCGCTGTCTCAAGGATTGCAGGCGTTCCGATCTTAGGGACGAACCGTACCTGGATATCCTCATCAGCTGCAACGTCCCTTGGAGCTTTCATGCAGATCTTGACGACATCTCCTCGGTGGAGATAGCCTTCCTTCCATTCACTGCCGGTGACCAGATATTGGACGCTGAAGTTCCCTGACCCGGACGCATCAGTATCGTATTCCCAGTCAGCGCAAGTGCCATTGCTCATATTGAAGGTCAGATCAGCCGAAGAATCCTGAAGATCGAACTCTACAAGAGAATCCTCGAACTTGATCGGATCAGATCCTGGAGCGAGCTTTGTCTTGAAGAAGAACCTGTTGACCGTCTTGTCTGGTGTCGAACCGTTCTCTGCATAGACCAAGAGGAAACTCATAGCGGTGCTGACCTGTCCTTTCGTCCTTGAACCTGCAAGCAGCGCCTTGTTCTGTAGGCTCGTCGCTGTCTGTATCAGGACGCCTGCTGCAATCGCTGCAACAAGAATCATAGCAATGAAGATAATCAATGTTCCAATGCCCATCTCTGCTTTTTTACTCATTCACTACACCTCATCCTTATGGAAAAATGTAAACACGTTGCTGTGTAATTACATCCGGCAGCGCTGTCTCCACGACCATGGAATTCCCGATTTTCGGAACGAACCTGATCGCGATGTCCTCATCAGGACGGACGCTGCGCGGCGACTCGAAGCACAGAAGGATGACATCTCCACCATGGATATACCCATCCTTCCATTCGCTTCCTGTGACAAGGTACTGTACGCTGAAGTTGCCATTTCCGGTCGCATCTGTGTCATACTCCCAGTCAGCGCAAGTGCCATTGCTCATATTGAATATCAGATCTGCAGAACTGTCGTCAAGGTCGAACTCGATGAGAGAATCCTCAAGCTTCATAGGATCAGACCCGGGCGAAAGTTTCAGCTTGGCAAAAAACTTCGTGACATTTCCTGTTGTCCCGTCCTCACCAAAGACAAGAAGGGGCGAGATCGCTGTACTTACTTGTCCGCGAGTGCGGGCTCCAGCAAGCAGCGCCTTGTTCTGCAAACTTGTTGCGGTCTGGATCAATACTCCCGCCGCAATCGCAGCGACAAGAATCATGGCAATGAAGATAATCAACGTTCCAATTCCCATTTCAGCTTTCCTGTTTACCAAACACCCACACCTATCAACGCCATAACCCCAATCGTTAGACGTTTAACAAGATACTTTATGAATCACTCGTATTTAAATGTTTCTCTTTTCTGGTCATTCTGTATTGCCGAAAAAGTGAAAAACAAGCAGATCTCAGGCGCTTTTCTGCTCATTTTTCATAGAAGATAGATTGTCGAGAAACGATGTCATGCAGTCCATACCGCAGAAGGTTGCCTTTTTCTTGAAGTCATATGGGCCAAAGACAAGAGTATAGGTGCTGATGCTGTTCTCATCTATTTCCGCTCCGCAGTAGCTGCAATATCGCTTATGGGAAAGCTCGATCGCCTTTATCCTGCTTTTCACCAACTTGAGGAGATGATAGCCGCCGTTCTCGAGATCCCTGCGAATCTTAAGAAGCTCTTCGTAGGAAAGGACGTCAAGGATGTCTTTGACTTTTTTCTTGCCCTGCTCAACCACCATGAAGAACCTATCGGCATCAAGAAATATAAATATTTGTGTCTGGAAAAACGTATGTTACAGGACATGCCAGCCCAGGCATCACAGCATGATCGAGGATCCTAAAGAAGGGACATGGACTTCAGTGATCTTGGAGAGTTCTTCGCGCAAGGATTCTATGGCTTCACGGTCACCGTGGTTGAGGATGATCTGCTTTGGCGCAACCTTCTTCGCGAAACGGACAAGACCTGAACGGCCTATATGGCCTGAGAAATCGAAGCGTTCGATGCCGCATCGGAAATCGAGCAGCATGCCGTCGACGTAGGCCTGCTGGGATTCAAGAAGCATCCTGCCGTTCGTGCCGGCGCCCTGGAATCCTGTGAGGAGGATGCTGCTCTTCTCATCATGCCAGAAATGCTTGATATACTCCATCACCGGACCTCCGCTGACCATCCCCGACGTCGTCACGATCACCGCAGGATTGTGAAGGATCTTCTTGCGGTCTTTCGCGTGCCTGACGATCCTGGTCTTTGAGAGCGCCCTGCGCAGACGGTCTGCATTGCGTATGTGCAGATCCTTCTTCACCAGCACCTGCGCGACCCGTTTTGCCATGCCGTCAAGATAGAGAGGAACCTCAAGGTCCATCTCGCCCAGCATCATCAGGAGCTCTTGGGCCCTGCCGATGGCGAAGGAAGGGATGAGGACAGAACCGCCTTTCTTCAGGTACTTTTGCACCGCAGCAGCAAACCGTTTCTCTTCAGTCCTGCGGTTCTTGTGATCCTTGTTGCCGTAGGTGGACTCAAGGATGAGGACATCGACATCATGGCGCTTGAGAAAATCTGTCTGGAAACCATGGAGAAGATGCGTATCCTTATCGAAGATATCGCCTGAATACAGGATAGTCTTTCCGTCCGCATTGAAGAGGATCATCGAAGCGCCCGGTATGTGGCCTGAAGGCATGTACTCAAATTCCAGATCATGGAACTTCAGGAGATGGAAATACTTGATCTCCTGGGTCCTCTTAAGGATCTGGCGGACATCCATGTTGGTGTATGCAGGATGGTGATGCCTGAGAAGCTCCAGATGAAATGAGTCCTCAAGCATGATCTCAGAAAGACGCTTGGTCATCCCTGTCATGAAGATAGGGGAGGAAAGGCCGGAATGGTGCAGATACGGAAGCGCACCTATGTGGTCCATATGAGCATGCGTGATGAACACGCCATCGATAGCGCCGATATCTGCGACGGTCGTCGGAAGAAGGGGATTGTCGCCGTGGACCTTGAATCCGGCATCAAGAAGGAAACGCCGTTCGTCAGGACCGTCCCCCACAGACATCTCGATGCAGCTCCGTCCGACCTCCTGGGCTGCACCATGGAATACAAATCTCATGGCATTTTCTCGCATACCATCATATATATAGTTTTGGTAAGAAGAGATGAACCAGCAAAAGATCAGAAGATGACGAGGAAAAGCATGCCCAGCAGGATGCCGATGATAAGACCCCTGACAAAATCAGGGACACCATGGAGGTGATAGTTCTTCGGATGCTCGATATGCCGGTAAGGGGTGAAGATCTCCTGCGCTTTCTTGGCATGCTCGAACTCATGAAGATTTGGAAGCTCTTTTTCCACAACCTTCTCTGCTTTCCTGAAACGGGAGAGGACGGAACGAAAGAACGGAACGCGCTTCTTTGAATCCTGGACAGGCTGGCCATAGAGCGATTCCATGTCGTAGTTCACCTTGCCGGTATCACGCTCGATGACCTCTACAGAGCCATAGTCATAGCCCTTGCTCGACTTTTCATCCGACGACGCTTCTACCTCATGCTGCGCCCCTTTCGCTTTCTTGTTCTGCCGAGAGTATTTTCTGAGCTGCGCCTGCTTCTTCACATCATCGAGGCGCTGCGAGACATGATGATGCACGCGTTTCGCACGATGGCGGACGTGATGCGCCGCTTTCTTCGTCGCATCAGCTATGTGATGATGGAAGCGCTTCTGCGATCTTGAAGATTTCAGCTCACCGTCATCAAGCGTCGAGTGAGCAAGCTCAGGATATTTCTCATCAAACGATGCGAGCGATGAGTATGATGAAGACGAATGCTCTTTGAGCTCGGTATCCATGCTACGTATCCTTTCCCGTATCTGGGCAAGGATGTCCTTTTGCCCATCGAGGTCGAAGGAGTAGTCGTCAGCCTGCTCCAGCACTGATGCTTCTTTTGAAGATGCATTCTTTGAAGGAGCAATTTTCGCAGGCGAAGAGAGTGATCTTTTTTTTGCAGGTTTTTTTACGGAAGAAGATGACGACGGCGAGGACAGTTTTTCTGACACGGCCTTTTTGGAGTCTCTCTTTGCAGAAGCAGATCTCTTCTTTGTTCGCCGCTGTTTTTCTTCAGCAGCCTCTGTTTTCCCTGTTTTGGCTGCGGCAGGAGAAGATTTATCTGCGTCTGTCTTCGTTTTCAGAGACGGTGCAATAGCGGTATTGAACGAACCTATCGTCCCTGAGAAGAAATCGCCGGGACTGGTGAAGCCAGAATCATCATCAAGAGCCTCAAGAGCCTTGATCATCTCCTGGGGAGTTGTAGCTGAACCGATGCGGTCTGCAAGGGCCCCATCATACATGCAACCCCTTATCCATGCTGCAAAATCATTCTTTTGGCCGTTGACGTGTTCAGAGAAGGTCTTGTCGTCAATAGAGTGGAGAATATCCTTCAGCTCGACAAGGTTTCGGATCGCCTGGCCGCTAGCAAGATAGAAATACTGATCCTCAGAAAGATTATCTCTCACCATGCCACACACCCTGATCAGCCGGGCAGCATCATTGTTTTCTGAGCTGCGCCAAGGTCGCCGAAGGAGATTCCGAGACGACCATAAGAGCCTTAGGGACTTCTTGGTTTATATGCTTTTCCGTCAGCCTGTGCACCAGATCATTCATGATGTTCATATAGCTGATGAATGAATCATAAGGGGTGGCATAGGGGCTGAAGTAGTTGTGCACCATGCCGTCGTTCATCTTCTTGGTCGACATATAATAGAAATGGTCGCTTGTCGTGAGCATGCGCCAATCATTGAGGAGCTGCTCGTCCCCCGCCGCCTTTACTGCCTCTTCGACCTTGAAGATCTCAGAGAGGGCATTCTGCTGCATATCGTTATGCGTCCATGCGCTGACATCACGCTCTTCGTCCGCCCAGGATATCGAGGAAGGCACATCAAGCTCCTCTGAAGGCTCGTGGGAAACGATGACCTCGGATGGTGTACGGAAGCGCAAACCGTCCTTTACCAGATACTCAGGAAGCTTCTCGAAGAAACCAAAGATCCCTGTCTCTTCCCAATGATGCTCGCCGAGAGTCTCATAGTCCATGAAGATGTTGAGCGAGTCTCCGCTTTCAACAGACTTGATCCAGTCGGAGAACTTCTCGGCGGTGAGAGGCCAATGCTTCCAGTTCTTGTTCGAGAAGCGGAACGCCACATCATCGGAGAGCTTGAAGTTCTTGAGGAGAAGCGCTATAGATGATGTCCCCTTCGGACGGTAAAGCATATTAGGAGATCTCCACCCAAGGACCTGGTCAGGACCTTCAGAGAGGATGCCAGTGTAGCCGAGATTCTCAGCGAATTTCGCCAGCCTGTTGTCATAGATGAGTTCAGTGTTTCGAAAGACCTTGGGCGTGACCCCGAAATGCTTTTTCATAAGCTCTGCATGCAGCCTGACCTGTTCGTCAAACTCTTTTTCTGAATAGAGGTACGCAAGAGTGTGATGATATGTTTCGGCGAGAAACTCAACATTGCCTGTGTCTGCTAGCTCTTTGAAGGAGTCAAGGACTTCCGGAGCGTATATCTCAAACTGCTCCATCGCAGTCCCCGTTATGCTGTAGGATACCTTGAAAGAATCGCCATGCTCGCGAATCAGCCGCAGCATCATCTTATTAGCAGGGATGTAGCACTTCTCTGCCACCCGACGGCAGATCTCCTTGTTTGTCTCCTCGTCGAAGTATTCATGAGAATTGCCGATGTCAAAGACCCTGTATTTTTTCATCCTATAGGGCTGATGAACCTGAAAGTACAAGCAGATATCTACCATTTTCTAAACCACCACTTCATATTAA
>JBMCSP010000029.1:0-7434 GCA_048624455.1 Nanobdellota archaeon | reverse complement strand
GGTGGTCAGCAGAGCGAAAGAGCGTGCAGGAGATGAAAATGATACGATGCTCATCGAAGAGCTCAAAGAGCAGCTCCATGCAAGGGACACTGCCATCTCTGAACTAAAGACGATGGTCGGCGAAAGTCGAGAACGCACCAAGCAATGGAAGCAGAAACTTGATGCGAGCTATTCGCTTCAGGGAAAGATGGTCACCTACCAGCGCCAGAACACAAACCTCAGGAATGAGAACGAGCAGCTTCGAAAGCAGATCAACGAGCTCAAGGAATTCCTCAAGAAAAAGGACGCTGTCATCGGCGATTATCCAAAGCTCATCGAAGAGAGAGACCAAGTCATCAAGCAGCTGAATGAACAGTTGTTGGTGCTCAAGCAGGAGAAGAAAGTTATTGATGAGGCGAATACGAAGCTCTTTGCTGAGATAGATTATCTGCAAGCCGATCTCAAACGCCTTGATGCGCAGATCTCTGAGAAAGACAGTGAAGTGGCAAATGTCCGCAAGATGCTCGCTGCAGAGAAGCAACTTTCAGAGCAGCGCATCCGCAAGCGTCTCAGAGAGTTTGCCGAGAAAGAGACGAAGAAAGAGCTCATGCTTAACGTCAGGATAAAAGAGCTCACTGCGATCATCGAGAAGCAGCGTGATGTCATCGCCAATATAAATGAGGCGGATCTCAATCTCTACGACCAGTTCAATGCTACGATCAGCCAGATCAAGCAGCGAAGGAGTTCTATAGATTACAGTGTCATCGACAAGAAGCTTGATGATGTTGCTCTTGACATCGCCTCTGTCAGTGATGTCATGAAGCAGGAAGATGTGGATGCGATTGTCGGAGAGCCTGATGACAGCAGGGATGCTTCAGAGAGCCAGACAAACAAGGAACTTGTCGAAACGATCCGTCGCTCGCTGGAGAACGGGGACCAGCCTGAGGTCATCAAAAGCTCACTTTTGAACAAGGGCTACGGTGAAGATGAAATCAAGAAAGTCATCGACGCACAGATGAACGCATTGAATATGAACATATAGCTCTCTACCCTTTCTTTTCGTGTCTGTGACTACACCACAGAAAAATATATAAATCTACCAACTATCTCTCAGATACAACAAGGAGTGTGGTTATATCATGTTGAAGATGAAGCGTATTTCAGAGACCTATGATATGAAGGTCTTTACAGATGCTGGCGATTATTTTGGAGACGTCGAAGAGTCCATCGTCACGAAGAATAGGATTTTTGGTTGGAGGGTCAAATCCTCAAAGAATTCTTACCTGAACAAGGTCCTTGGAAGCGCTAAAGGCGTGATCGTGCCGCACCAGCTCGTCAAGGCGATCAGCGATATCATGATCATCTCCAAATCGGCTGTACCAAGCTATAATCCGAATGAAGAGGAATGAGCTCCTTTTTTTTATGACTGTTTTTAGGCACTATCCGTTGTCTTCTTGATTTCTCTCTTTTCTCCTTCTCTTTTGTATCTTTTTCAGCATAGAAATCTATTTAATGCGATGGGATAGGGCAATTGATGGTGCTTGCTGTGGAACAGATATATAAACCTGATAAAGCAGAAATTGTTGGGATCTTGAGCTGCATGTTTGCCGGAAAGACATCGCTGCTTCTTGATATACGGGAAAAGAATGAGTTTGCTGGAAAGACAGATATTGTTTTTCGTGCTCAGCCTGATGCAACTCGTTTTGGCGCTTCTGATATTGTGACCCATTCTGGGAAGGAAGTAAATTCGACCATCTTCAAGCAGTCCAAAGAGATATGCGAGCATGTAGAGAGCTATCGAGCAGAGAATGGGTATTATCCTGACAGTATTTTCATCATCGAGGCGCCGTTCACGGACTCTGGACTGGTCGACGTTGCGAAAAATCTTGCTCATGAAAAGGGTATCAATGTCTACTATGACGGACTGAACATGACGTCTGAGGGTGAAGGCTTTCCCTTCATCCTTGATGATCCTTCTGACCAAAAAAGCATAGGGGCTCTGATGGAGATAAGCAACTACACACATTCTCCTGCAGCTGTGTGCGTTGAAGCGAGCCGTAGAGGAGCCACACAAGAAGATGCATATATGACGCAATGGAAGTTTTGGATCTACGGCCCAAAGACCGCTGCATTGAATGTTGGTGGAAAAGAGAAGTATGAAGCTCGTTCAGTAAAGCATTGGCAGCCAAGGCCTTATGATAGATATTATTCAGAGGTCAATGAGCATGCTGATCTTGAAGGTCTCATCGAAGGCTACGTCCTCGATGTCTCTCGTCCTCCTGCGTCGCTGGTCACGGTGTTTCGCAATGAGGATGGCGTCTATGCACGCTTCGGTGCTCAACGTGACATGAAGCTGACGAAGGAAGGATATCGGGCACTCCGCGACATGCACCATTTCATCCCTGCCAACCGTCCAAAACAGCTCAAGCAAGGTGCATACTCATTTATGCTGCACGAGGGCAATATATTGACAGGTCAGGCTGAATATATCAACGATGCTATCGATGATTATCTTTCAAATGATGTCAATCAGCTTGATAAGAAGGAGCAGCAGTACGTTCGCGGAGAGATTGAGAGGAGCTATCGCCCTTTGCAGGATGAAACGTAATCAGTCGTTCTTTGCTCCATCATAAAGGCTTTTTAATCCTGATTTCAGCGAGCCTTTATCAGATATCTTGTCATGCATGTGCGGGTGGATCGTCCAGTGCTTGCCGTTGCTGATCTTCTCGACAAAGACTATCTTCACTTTCGGGAATGAGATGAGGATCTTCCATTCAGAAAGCAGCTTGGTGAAATTCTTCTGGTTGTTCAGCGTAACATAGCAGATGGGTCTGTCTTTTGGGATGTCTGCGAGATAGAGATTATCCTGGATGATGTACTCTTCGTCCTTATCATTGAAATGGGCGATAAACCCTTGCTCGGTATCCTCGATTCCTTTGAGATTCTTGAAGAAGATGTTCTTGTGCTCAAGGAAATGGATAGTCCAGTCTTTCAGACGATCATTCATAGGTGTTGCAAATAAGAATTGGTTTAAAAAACTATGGATGAGTGCCGGATATGGCACGATCCAGGGAAAACAGAAGAATCAGCTGCAAGTGAGCAAGTCTCTTTTTTTCATGCGCATATAGACCCGTCCATCACGTATCTCGACCTGCTTGTGTGTCATGATATTGTTGTTTACACGTATATGGTTCACAGCACCGTTATCGGAGATGACCTTGTCATAGGACTGTTTCCCATAGATCTCAAAGAGTTTTTCCATGTTGCTACCACCCACCTCTATCTTGAGCACAGTGGTATAAAAACCTTTCCGTTCAATTTAAAAAGTTCTTTGCTTCAATCTCTCAGAGGTGATAGACATGGATATACGATTGTTTTCGATCATCTTTCTCATTATCGGGATGTCTGTCCTAGCGGGATGCGCGATGGACACGAACTATGTCACTGTAAAGACTGCAGATCCTGTCCTGCAAGAGAACGGGAGAGAAGAAGCAGGACTGATCGCCGAGAACAACACGCAGGTCCCGCCTGACATTCCGTAGCATTTTATATAATCCTCCTTGTTCGCACCTCTATGCTTGAGCGACTGCATATCATAGGGACTTCTCATATTGCGGCAGAGAGTGTCGAGAAGATCGGTGCGTTCCTCGAATCTCATGAGATAGATCTTGTCTGCGTCGAGCTTGACAAGGAGCGGCTTGTGGCTCTCCAAAACAATGTCCAGCAGCGGATAAGGCCGACGAATCTTTCTATGCTCAGGCAGGTCGGACTTACAGGGTTCATCTTTGCATTGATAGCATCAGTCACGCAGCGCAAGCTCGGCGAGCAAGTCAAGACAAAGGCGGGCTCGGACATGATGGCTGCAGTGAGGCATGCAGCGAAGAGGCAGATCCCTGTTGCGCTTATCGATCAGAAGGTCGCTGTCACGTTGAAGAATCTTTCAAAGAACGTCACGTTCAAAGAAAAGATGCGTCTTGTCTGGGACCTTCTCAAAGGGCTTGTCGGCCTCGATTCGGCGCTGACAGAGATAAGTCTCAACGACATCGATCTCAAGAAAGTGCCTTCCGATGCCGTCATCGAGAAAGTTCTCAAGAAGACAAAGCACAGGTATGCTGGCCTTTATGATGTCCTTGTCGCATCCCGAAACAGGTACATGGCAAAACGCATCCTGACGCTGCTCTCCAACCATCCTGACTGGAATATCCTCGTCGTCATCGGCGCAGGCCATAAGGAGGGCCTGGTCGAGATGCTTGAGCACAAGGCGGGAGAACAGGTAAAATATAAATAATCACACCACCTTGATTCTCCCATGTTCAACTACTTATACAATGTCAAGAAGCATTTCGTCTTCGATAAAGACGAGATGCGGGACATGCTTCTCATCATCCTCGTCTTTACGGTTGTCCTTGGCTACAATGACGGCCACGAGACTTTCGTGATGGGCCGTTGGCTCTTAAACCTTCTCACATCCTTTGTCATCGCGAGCTCGATGGTCATCGCAAAAGAGGCAGGCCACAAGCTTGTGGCTATCAAGGTCGGCTACACGACCAAGATGAAGGTATGGTGGCCCATCCTTTTCGTCAATCTCTTCATCGCTGTCCTGACCGACGGCATGTTTCACATCGTGCTTCCTGTCGCCGGATTGCTTGTCATCCATCATGAGAAGCTTAGGATCGGGAAGTTCCGCTACGGCCAGAACTATGTCGACAATGCGATGATCGGTTTTGCAGGTCCCCTTTTCAACATAGCTGTAGCGATGCTCTTCAAGGTCTTCTCTTTTTTTCCAGACAACCCGACGATCATCCTTGCGATGCAGATGAATCTCATCTATGCGATGGTCAATCTTATCCCTATCGATATCCTGTTCTATCTGGTCATGCCAAAAAAACGTCTTGAGCATGCCGATATCACAAAGCATCCCGCACCCCTCGCAGGAACATACATGTTCTACAGTACACGGTTGTTCTATACATTCTGCACCACGATCGCATTCGTCTTATCCGGCGTCATCTTCGTCTCGGGCATCATCACGTCAGTGATCACAGCGCTGGTCGTCGCAGGTGCGCTCTTTGTCGTCCTGTGGTATGAGCGTGCTTTTGCCATCGTCTGATTTTTCAGAAAAGCATTTATTCCATCTCTCACTTTTTGTTTCCATGATAAAGCAGATCACAGAAAACGTCTTCAGGATAAGCTTTCCCGTCCACACATGCAATGCGTATTTCATCAAGGACAAGAACATCCTCATCGACACAGGTGTGATGCGGGTCAAGGGGCAGTTCGAGAAAGCTTTACCGGTTCCGCCCGAATCCATCAAGGTGGTTCTCTTCACGCATCTGCATTATGATCACGTCGGCTGTTTTGATCTTTTCTACAATGCATCCTTGTTCGCGTCAGAGAAAGCCATACGGTCGATGAAAGAAGACATCGGCGCCGCCGTCTATGACGCAGAGACGATCAAGCATCTTCAGGAGAAAGAATTCTCTCCTGCATCATTTCCGAAAGAAGAGCTTGCAGATCTTGGTTTTGAGATCATCGATGCTCCCGGACATGCAGAAGGTTCTGTCGTGATGTTCTATGATGACCACGGGACAAAGATCCTCTTCTCCGGCGATCTGTTCTTCGATCCTGATAAGCACTTCATCGGACGCACGGATCTTCCGACATCAGACCATAAGCAGATGGTCGTCTCTCTACGAAAACTTGCTGCAAGAAAATATGATGTCCTTTGCCCTGGACATGGAAATGTTACTTATTTGTGATCGAACGATCCTATCCTTTTTGGTGCCACGTTTGTCAAGATGTAGGGCTGTCCCATATATTCTCCCAGGAGATTGACGTCCTGCATGATCGAGAGCTTGAGCTCATAAACGCCTCCCACCTCGACATCCCCTTCTACAATGTTTCGCAGTCCGTTCGAAAAATAAGGGAACGAGGAGATAGGCTTCATCAGATCAGAATTCGAATCCGTATCATCCATGAGTTTTGCCGGGAACAATGGATAATAGGAATCAAGAAGTTTTCCGATAGTTGCTATATTAGTGACCTGGAGCGTGATCCTTCCCGAACGCATATTGCATCGAAATCGTATGGGGAGGATGCACTGAAGACTTGAATGGACGACATCATCGAGCAGATCGTCTGATGGTGGGACCTGGGTGAGCTGATAAATCTTTTTTGCGTTCCTGATAGGGCTTGGTCCTCGCTCCTCCCATAATCGATCATAAAACTCCTGTATGGTCTCCTCGCTGATATCGTTTCGTGCTACTTCAACTTCCTCCTGGCTGAGTTCATTTTTTCTCAGGTAGGAGTCCAGCAACTGGTATTCCATCGCTCTCTCATCGAAACTCATGGGCAAAGAATACTGCCTTTTTATTTATGTATTTCCACTGGACTTGTCTGAACAATATTTATAAACAAAATTATGCACCTGTAATCAATGCTTGTTGATTTTAAGCCACGCCTGTACCAGGAAACGATCTTCGCCTCAACATCGCCGAAGAACTCGCTGGTTGTACTTCCTACAGGACTCGGAAAGACGGCGATAGCGCTCATGATGGCAGCGCATCGGATGCAGATGTATCCTGATATGAAGATCGTTATGCTGGCCCCGACAAAACCGCTTGTCGAACAGCATATGCAATATTTCATGGAGCATCTGCGCAATCATGATGATGACTTTGTCCTGTTCACCGGTGCTGTCGCTCCAGAGAAGAGGGCGCAGATGTTCAAAGATGCAACGTTCATCTTCTCCACACCCCAAGGGCTTGAGAATGATATCATCTCTTCAAGGATCGATATCAGCCAGGCGTCGCTTGTCATCTTTGACGAGGCGCATCGTGCTACAGGAGATTATTCGTATGTCTTCATCGCAGACCGTTACATGAAGCTCGCCCGCTTCCCGCGCATCCTTGCACTGACGGCATCTCCTGGATCAGAGAAAGAGAAGATCGATGAGATCTGCAAGAACCTCTGTATAGAGAACATCGAAGTGCGGACGCATGATGATGCGGATGTCAAACCCTATGTCCAGGAGACTGCTGTTCTTTGGAAGGAAGTCAACCTTCCGGCACCGCTCATGAAGATAAAGACTGTCCTTGACGTGATGTTCAAGCGAAAGCTTGAGAAGACCAAGGAACTCGGATATGTCAAGAATACTTTTGGTCTGTCCCGCCGGCAGCTTCTTGCCCTGATGGGAGGGCTACAGCGCGAGCTCATGGATGGAGAGAAGACGATGGAACTCATGATGACGATCTCCATCCTCAGTGAAGTGCTCAAGGTATCGCATGCTCAGGAGCTGCTTGAGACGCAGGGTGTCGGAGCTCTTTTCTCCTATATAAGAAAGATCATGTCGCAGGCTGGATCGACCAAGACAAAATCTATCAAGAACCTGGTGGCTGATCCTGATTTCAGATCTGTCTTTCTCCTGACAAAAGAGCTTGTCGAGAAGGGAGTCGA
>JBMCSP010000028.1:0-7851 GCA_048624455.1 Nanobdellota archaeon | reverse complement strand
TTGCCACAAGATAAAGATCAAGAGCGAAGAACGCAAGAAAGTGGAGAAAGTGACGATCTTCGTCGTGCCGATAACATTGACGATCACCGCCGTCATGATCTGGCTGCGACCGTTCTCATTCCTTGTCAATATCGGCATTGCAGTGCTCCCCCTTCTTGTTGTCGGATACTATGGGACCGCAGAAGAGAAGATGATCTTTAAGCGTGACAAAGCATATCCTGCATTTGTCAGGACGTTGGGAGGAGTCATCGAGATCAAGGAAGGAGCTGTCGTCAGCAGTATCTCGGCACTGCGTGTCCACGACTTCGGGACCCTCAACAATCTGGTCACGAATGCATACAGGAGGCTTCGCCTCGGGTGTGACAAGTTCGAGACATGGGTCTATTTTGCAGGAGAATCAGGGAGTAATCTCATCCAGCAGTTCACGCAAATATTCTCTGAAAGTGTGTATCTTGGCGGCAACGGTGAGAAGATAGGCGAGATCATCGCCTCAAATTTCAATAAACTCCTCTCGCTGAGACGGTTCCGCATCCAGCTCGCCTCCGGACTGAAAGGAGCATTTTACGGAGCGTTGGTAGGATTCAGCGCCTCAGCATACATAACGGCAAAGATCGCCCAGACACTTGCCGTCATGTTCTCATCACCATTCCAAGTTGCGCAAGAAAGCAGCGAGGTCGCGGGAGTTTTTGGGAATATTCTTCCCCCCGCACCTGCTGTCAATCTTGAGCTCATCATGACCTACATCGGCCTCATGGTCATCGTCCATGCGCTTATTTGTTCACTGACTGTCAAGATCATCGACGGAGGAAGCCCGTACGGATTCTTCCAGGATTTTGTCCTCATGATATGGGTCGGAGCGATCATATCGGTGACCGTCCCAAACTTCATCGCAACACTGCTCCCTGAACAAGGGGACATGAGCGAGACGATCGAAGAAGTCGAGACGCTCGGCATCATGCTGCTGCTTCCGCTCCAGATGCTCTTTCAAAAACTCAGGCTGAAGATGCGCGAAGAGAAGCGCAAGTATGATGAGCGCAAAAAGCGAGAGGAACTTGCCGCCGGCAGAATGGGGGTGGACGCATGATCCGTCCAAGGAAAGCCCAGAGCGGCGTCGGGACGCTCATCATGTTCATCGCGATGATAACCGTCGCTGCGATCACGGCAAACGTCCTTGTCCAGACAGCGACCAGCCTGCAGAACCAGGCACTGCTCACCGGAAAACGTGCGCAGCAATCCATATCCACAATCGCACAGACGATTGGAGTCATAGGGATGAACGGCAGCGACGGCAGCGTGGAAGATTTCCGCGTCGAGCTTAAGCTGGCGCCCGGGTCAGACGGGATCGACCTCAGCAAGGCCATGCTCTCAATGGATACAGGAGGGAATGGCTACACCTATACTTATAGCAACAAGAGCTGCATCAACGATTCATCCACAGGGTATTCGACCGATCCAACTGAGAAGAACGGCACTTTCACCGTGAAATACCTCATCAAAGGCAGCAACCATATCGACGGCTATCTGCAAAGAGGCGATATCATCAAGCTCTGCTTCGCATCAACAGAGAGCATCAAGGAAGATCAGGACGTCGAGATACGCTTCATACCAAGCATAGGCCTCACGACGACCATGTCATTCTCAACGACTAATGTGATGAACAGTTATCGGGTAAAGCTGTACCCTTAAATATGAAAAAAGAATTCTGAGAGCGATACTATGGTAAAGATTCATGCCCACAGGGGAGCAAGCAGCCTTGCGCCGGAGAATACGGTAGAATCTGCACTCAAGGCCGTCGATCATCATGCAGATTATGTCGAGGTCGATATCAGACAGTGCAAGAGCGGCGAGATCATCGCCATGCACGACCCGAAGATAGACCGGACGACGAATGGTAAAGGTCTTGTTGCGGAGATGACGCTTGCCGAGCTCAGGAAAAAGCACATACGCAAGAAGTACCTTATACCGACGCTTGAAGAGATCATCAAGGCTGTTGACGGACGATGCAGGCTCAATATAGAGATCAAATCAATGAAGCAGGATGATCGCCTGCTCGAAGAGCTGATCAGAATTATCAAGAAGCACAAGATACAGGATAGTGTTCTCGTCTCTTCCTTCAACCATATCATGCTCAAGAAGCTCAAAGACCGCCTCCCGTCAGTAGAGACTGCAGCACTCTTTATCGACAAGAAGAGTCCAAGCGTCATCTTTCGAAGGATGTACTACATCGGGAGCTTCATCCGTAAGACAAAACGGATCCACGCAGATGCTATGAATCTTCCCTATCAGTTCATCACCCGAAGGCTTCTTCGCAATGCGTTCGATGAAGGGCTTAAGGTCAATGCATGGACAGTGAACAGCGACAAGGCCATCAGCAAGATGAAACTGCTTGGCGTCGATGGCATCATCACCAACTATCCTCAGAAATTTGAAAAGCACTAACGATGATGCAAAGAGATGATGCGAAGAATCTTTCAAAGATCTTCAGATGTAGGGCACATCGGACTCGTCCACGTTCTTCGCTTGAAATCCTTTTGACTTGAAACCGTAGATGAACAGATAGTTCCAGAAAAGCCCTTTCATCTTCTTGATCTCGATAGAGAACCCATAGTGCTTGAAAAGGCCCTCTAGCTCATCAAGCTTGGCGAGCCAATCATTGTTGGGAAGAACCTTGAAGAAGTCCACATAGTCGACGAAGCAGATCCGGGCGCCCGGCGACGTCACGTTCTCAAGGTCAGAAAGTATCTTCTCAACATTCTGCATATAGCTGAGCATACCGAAGCTGATCACCGCATCGACGACGCCGACATCCGGATGGACGCGGTTCATATGGTGCTCATCATGGATGAAGACCACGTGCTCATGAAGCTGCTTCCTGCTGAGCCTTCTGTGCGTCAGGACAAGCTCTTTCTTTGACATGGACGTGATGTAGACACGTTTCTGCCTGGAGACATGATGGGCTATATTCTTCGTGAACGTGCCGACTCCGCAGCCGTATTCAAGAACATTCTTATCGTCAAGATCCCCCATCAGGTCAAAGACTTCCTGGCGCACCCTTTTGGGGATGAAGATGCTTTCAGTAAGCAGGGTCAGGAATGCGGTCGATTCCTGCACCTTGCGGATAGCATCAGGATTGTAATACATCGTCAGGAGGAAGAAGAGAGGGATGCCGACCAGGATTAATGATGCGCCGAAGAGCACCGTGTGCATCGCATGGGGATCGCTCATGATCCAGTATATGATGATGCCCAGATGAAAGAGCACAAGAAAGATTCCGATTGGAAGCGCCATGGGGACCCTGAATGCCCTCTCCTGGTTCGGCAAGGTCTTTCGCAGCCGGAGCATGGCTATGACGACAAAGGTATACATGAGCAGGACCATGGGCAGCAGGAGATGGAGAAGCTCTTCATACGATCCCGCTGCAACGACAGTGAGTATCGATACGATGACGGTCTGAAAGATGATCGCCTTGTACGGTGTCTTCTTAACTGGATGCAGCTCGGAGAGCTGCCGGGGAAAGAGCTTGTCCTCACCAAGCGTCTGGATCAAGCCTGGTGACGAGACGATCCAGCTTGCGACAGAACCTATGATAGCGACATAACAGAGGATGGTGAAGATGTCATAGCCCGTCTGGCCATAGTGCAGTCGTCCGAGATCAGAGATGGGCGTCTCAAAAGCTCCCAGAGTATTTGGGAGGGGCTGATCGATAGCTGCTATCGCTCCTCCTGCACCATTGATCGATGAGACGACAAAAACGAACGTGAAGACAATGATGGCACCAGTGCCGATAAGCAGCGCTTTCGGGACTGTGCGCCTGCCATCTTTTGTTTGGGGAGTGAGCAGGCAGACAGACTCCCAGCCGAAGAATGTCTCGGCGATAAAGAAGAGCGTCAGCAGGACGCTGCCGAAACCTGCCGGCATGAATGGCTCGAAATTTCCCGGCTGGAATCCCGAGAACCAGCTGGGGACGATGAGAGCGGTGATCGTGCCCATCGTGATGAAGCCAAAAGTTACCAGCATGACGGCTCCCGTCTGCATGCCAAGATAGGCGACATAGTTGAACGCAAGGATGAAGAAGAGGCTAACAGCGATGATGAGAAACTCGGGCGGCATTCTCATGCCGAGGATGACGATCTGATCGATCCCGCCGAGAGGAAGAAGATAGCCTATGGCGCCGACGATGAGCATCGCTATGGTCACATAGCTTGCCAGCATGGTCAGCCAGCCGATGATGAACGAGGTAAACGTGCCAAAGGCCTTCTTTGAGTATTCATAGACGCCACCGCCAAAAGAGAACATACCGGATAGTTCAGCGAAGACAGCAGCCATAGAGATAGCATAAAGCGACATGATCGCCCAGGATATGATAGAGGCAGGGCCTGATTTAGAAGTGCCTACTGCGGGGAGGAAGAAGACGCCAGTCCCCATGATAGAATTGATAGTGATTATCAGGAGGACCGGAAATGAGAGCACTCCTTCTTGCTTGTTTTCCTCGGAGGAATCATCCATGGTCAGTCTGCCATGTATCCATCGCCATCAGAGGTAGTCTTCCAGACGCCATCCTTCTCGACCACCATCGATTTCTCAGCAAGCGCATTGAGCACATCCTGGATATGGGAAGGCTCTCTGCCAACTTCCTGGGCGATCTCCTCGACGTTGCCAGGTTTCTGGTAGCAGATAGTAAGAATCTCGATCTCTTCTCCGGTAAGCTCAGTTTCAGCCACGGCACATCACTCCATATACTTGTGATACTCTCTACAGTCCACGAATTTATTAATCTTTGTATTGGAGGCACCCAGGCTTCAAGAGAGGTCATATTTTTAAAAGAGAACAGATTCGAGCTGTTGATGAGACCAGAGATCCTTGCACCGGTCGGAAACGAGATCATGCTCAGGACAGCGATAGCAGCAGGCGCTGACGCAGTCTATCTTGGCGTAAAGGGCATGAATATGCGAGCGACAGCAAGGAACTTTACCGCAGATGATCTTTCGTGGATCGTTGAAGAATGCCACGCAGAAGATGTCAAGGTATACTTGACCATGAATACGATAGTCTATGAAGATGAGCTTGAGATGATAGACCGGATGCTTGCCACAGCCAAAGAAGCCGGCATCGACGCGATCATATGCTGGGATCTTTCCATCATCGAGAAGGCGCGTGCCGTCGGTCACGAGATCCATATCAGCACCCAAGCCTCTATCGCCAATTCTGCTTCAGCAGAATATTTCAGAAAGCTTGGCGCCTCGCGTTGCGTCCTCGCAAGAGAATGCACGCTGGATCAGCTCAAAGAGATACGAAAAAATACTGGCATAGGAATCGAGGTCTTTGCGCATGGCGCCATGTGCGTCTCAGTTTCCGGACGGTGCTTCATCTCAGAGCACCTATACGGAAAGAGCGCGAATAGAGGAGAATGCATACAACCCTGCAGGAGAGCCTATGATACGACACTGCTCATCAACGACAAGGAAGAAGACAAGGAACTTATCCTGGGCAACGATTATGTCATGAGCCCAAAAGATCTGTGCACGCTACCCTTCCTTGACAAGCTCGCCCCTCATGTCGACTCGCTCAAGATCGAAGGACGGGCGCGAAGTCCTGAGTATGTGAAGACGGTCGTAAGAGTCTACAGGGAAGCGCTTGATGCGATAGAGAGAAAAACATTTACGAAAACGTTCGTGAAGGGGAAGATGCAGGAGCTCTCTACAGTCTACACCAGAGGATTTTCTGATGGATTCTATATGGGCAAGCCGATCAACGAGTACACCAACGGATATGGATCAAAGGCCACCAAGAGAAAGCATACCCTGGGCAAGGTCCTCAACTACTACAAAAAGATAGGTGTCGCTGAGATCCAGATAACGGCGAACTCAGTAAGAACAGGAGACACAATCCTCTTTCTCGGGAACAAGACAGGGACACTCGAGCAGGTGGTCGGATCAATCCAGACGGGTGATGCAGAAGTAGATGAGGCGTCTAAAGGAGATCTTATAGGTGTCAAGGTCGATAGCGTTGTCCGCAAGAACGATGCGGTCTATCTGTGGAAATGATTAAATACTTTGCAGCCATGATGATTCCATGTGGCCATTCTCGCAAAAGAAACGATGCATGTTCATCGATCCTGATAAGCTGTTCGGCAACCCCTACATATCTCACGATGATGCGTTCCTGAATGCCAAGAATCCCGAGACCAAGCATTTCGAGCAGCGCATTCTTGATAACCATTATTTCGCAGAAGAAGCGCAGCGTGATGAGCATCTCAGGATTGCCGCATATGTTGTCGTCAAGTATGGAAACGAGATCCTTATCAGAGAGATAGAAGAGAGGTCAAAGACCGAATTCGGTTTCTCGGCAGATATCATAGAACTATCTGAGCGAAAGAGGGAGAAGATCCTCTCGTCAATGCCTGAAGAGCAGAGCAAACGAGTTTTCAAGGGAACTATCGTAGAATACCATGCTGCATCAGCTGTCGAGAGAAATATAAAAGATAAGCTCGACCTGAAAGTTGTCGGCTATGCGCTATCTATCACTGATCGCACGTTTGCGATCGTCTATCGCGGGGAACTTGACGAAACGAAAGGACGAATTGTTATACCTGGCTACGGATACATCACTCCAGAGATCGTAAAAGGAGAAGAATGGAGTACACAAGGCCTCAATGAGGTCATAAGGCAGAGGATCACACTGAAACTTATCTGATCGATCACAAGCCGCCCTTGAAGATAAGGACGCCGAGGACGAATCCTACAGCGAGACCGATCAAGATACCATGGATTAATTCTTTCAGACCATAAGCATATTCATCAATAGTATCCTCCTCTTTCCGGATAGCCCGATAGGTTGTCTTTTTTGAAGCGGAAGGACGCTTAGGCAGTCTTTTCGCCAAAGTCTTTTTTGCTGCAGCCATATGCCGGTCACCTATGCTTCCCCGGAGGTATCTCTTTGAGCTCTATCTTCCCAAGCTCGAAAAGAAGGATCCCCAGACCAAACAGTGCAGGGAAGATAAGCATCTCTTTTCCGGTCACCAGATGGGAGCGGAATGCCGAGGATACGATGTAGTACAGACCGATCCCAATGCTTGTCCCTCCTATAAAAATCAGAGCAAGACCAGCGATCTCATGATTCCTCAGGTTGTGCTTCATGGCTATATCCTATACATCATGCTTTATATATCTTTGCTCAGAGCCAGAACTGAAAAGCAAAAAAGAAAGAAGAGAAAACAATAAACGATATCATTTCATGATTCCGACAAGGTTGTAGACAAGAGCATCAGCAGCCTTGACCACATCCTGACCTGTCTGACCTTGGACAGCATAGCAGTTTGGGACTGCCTCATAGACGCTCGTCGTATCGCCGAAGCCGAACATGATGACCGTGATGTTCTCTGAAGCAGAGGAACAGTTGACCACAGGAGTGTTCCTGGTCTCATTCTCGGTCGCATCAGTGGGAAGTGCTGAAACCGCCGCCCGTGCAGGGATGTTGTAGATACCGTTCTTTGTGCCGATAATCTTGCCGACCTCTACTGCAGCGATACCCAGCCTTCTGCCATCGACGGTATCGACCTCATTCATCGGCGGGAGCACCAGATAGATATAGTCGCTTGTCAGGATCTCCTCTCTCGGGATGCTGACAGGTATCGTCTCGAGGTCTCTTGGACCATACTGGAAAGGTATAGGAAATATCCTGTTCTCAAGCCTGAACGAGGTATGCCAGTTGCCGTCAGCACCTTTCGTGAAGGTGAAGCCGTTGTAGGTATACTCATCCTGCATGCTTTCCGGCAGAAGTTCTGATCCGAAACGAAGCCCGATGATGAGGATGATAAAGATAGCTACGATTGCGCCAAGGAAGATGAAAAGG
>JBMCSP010000027.1:0-7912 GCA_048624455.1 Nanobdellota archaeon | reverse complement strand
TTATGCCTGATCTGGAGCTCATCCTTGACGAAGAGATGGACTTCATGGGTAAACGTGCCACGGAGATTGCCCATGTCGAAGCGGATAACCTTGCAATTTGGTGATGCCCTGATGTAGGATTGCTCTCTATACTTCGACTTCCTTGTGTAGGGACGGTTCTCCTTCCGTCGGTATGCTGAAAAACGTCTAAGTTTTGCCATGATAGACCCTCGCTATGAAGATTTGGGTTTTAGACCTCTTTATAAACTTTTCCGTCAGAAACAACCTATTCCTTCTCTGCATGCATCTCCTTGTACTGGCGCCTGTATCTGCCGTATTTGTCTTCAGGAGAATACTTGGGCGGCTTGACCTCATATGCCCTCTCTCCCGTCCGCGGACAGGGATCTGACATCGTATACTCGCCGCTTTCTGTGCGAAGGATGCGTTTTGCCATAGGCCATCAACTCCTGATCTTTCGGGAGTCTTTTCTGGTATAATTGTACTGGCACCTTTTCTCTTTAGCTCCCTGCTCGACAGCATCAAGCGCCTTCTTGAGCTCTTCTTCAGCTTCCTTATAATCGTTCTTGGTGACGCTGATGAAATAGCGTCCTCCACCCATATAGGTTATCTTGACCTCCTTGGAATGCTCAAGAGCTTCATTAAGGATAGAACTGACGATCGAGACGCCGTCTTCGTCGAAAGAGAGAAGATTGATCTCGCCTGATATCTGCACGACAGGCGGCTTGATCCGCTGCTTGATGAGCTCGGTGAGCTGATCTGCGATCTTCTTGTCGATACCGACAGAAGCAAGATCCATGTCTCTGAACGAGACATCCTCAAATGCCTCATGGAGCGTCTCATACTCTTTGAGCAGCTTTGGAGCGATCATGTCATTAAGCTGTTTTCGCTTCATATCATTCTGCTGAGCGACATACTCGATAATTTTCTCAGCCTTCTGCTCCTGCTTGAGCTCTTCGACTTTGTTCCTCTTCTGGATCTGCGAGACACGCCTGAGCGAAAGATCGATGTGGCCTCTCTGCTCATTGACTCGAAGGACCTTGCAGACGACCTTTTTCCCTTCCTGGACATAGTCGCTGATGTTTCTGATACGTCCAGGCGATATCTCAGAGATATGGATGAGACCGCTCTTGTTGACGTATTCGTCAAGCTTTGCGAATACAGAATGGTAATGGATCTTCGTGATCGTACACATGACGATGTCTCCTTCGTCGGGCATACTTGTTTTCAGATTAAGCATAGAGAGAAGAAAGGCGGTCTATTTAAAAAACTTTCCCGGGTCCGAAGAGAGTCTAGCAAAAGGAGAGGAAAGAAGAGTGAGAAAAAAGATTCATCTATTCAAGAACTTCAAGGATGCGGTCCTTGATGTTTGACTTGCCGCCGCTCGTCGTTACAAGCTCTTTGCCGCAGACAAGACAGGTCACAGGTGTGGATGCCTTTCCGAAGACAATCTGCTCATTCTTGCACTTAGAACATCTGATCTTTATGAATTTGCTGACTGGATTTCGCTTCATGCTTCACACCTATATGAGTTCAACCTTCTTTGCCCGGGTGCCTTCCGCCTGCGTCGTGATGCGCTTGCAATCCTTGCACTGGTAGCGTATGTCAGTTTTCTTGGAAAGCTTCTTACCTGACATCTTTCGGTTCTTGATCGGTGGTCGTGATGTCTTACCAGAGTTGCCTGTACCCATGCCTTTACCTTGCTGACGCTCGTGCATTCGAGGCCTGGAACCGCGCGAAAGCGTATGCGTAGCGCTCAGTCCTTTGGTCTTTGCCTGGGTTACCTTATGGGTAGTATGTTTGCCACATTTTGGGCATAGTCGCTTGACTTCTTTTGGTATTTTCATGCAAACCACACGTTTCTGAAGGAAAGAAATAAGGTTTGTTTAAAAAACTTTCTGTATGGATCATCCAATAATTTACTTCAGTTTGCCATAGCACAATGGTTTAATACTATCCAGGACTATCAAAGAAATCTCGTTCCCATGGCAAAGCAACGCTACAAGCCAGATTATATCAAGGTAACACCATAGATACTTCGGATACTTCACTAGAGAACTGAAGACAAGTGATTGGGCAGTCTTTCTGTTCGACCCCGTATGCCACTGACTGTGGATTTCCAGAAAGTGAAGCGACCTACAAGAAAAAAGAGAATATGCAGTTGAGGCTGCACTCACATTCTTAGAAGAACGCGATTTCGAGGCGAAGCCGTTCGATCTTGGGAGCATGATCGACAATATATGAGCAACGCCAAAAGATATAAAACCAAAACCCCATTCATCCCATCATGGATGGAACTATCCTCAACTCACGCGAGAAGAAGCGCCTCTTTGCCATGATGGCAGACCAATGGGGGATGGACACGAATTTTCTCAAAGAACATGTCGTCGTGCAGACGGGAAGCGGCAAGATATTTTTTCTGACCAAAGATACCGCCGAGCTCATTGGAGAGATGAACATCAAAGTCTATTCTTTCGGCAACTACTTCGGGACAATAGTCAAGGACGAGTTCCGCGCAAGCATCGAAGGCTCACAGTTTTTGGGAAAGCACGCGATGAAGAATGTCATAGACCTCACCCCAGATCAGGCCAAAGCATGGATCAGTGGAGAGGACATACAGATGGACGCTGATGCCAGCGGCTACTGCCTTATCAGGTACAAGGATGATTTTCTCGGCTGCGGCAAATATACAGGCAACACCCTGCTCAACTATGTCCCGAAATCCAGAAGGATTAAAAACATAAACGCTATCAACATATAGATGCGACTCCACAGTCCGGATTTCGGAGATGGAGGAGTGTTTCCCACAGAGTGTTCTCAGCGCGGAGGCAACGAGAAGCCAAAACTTTCTATCCAAGACCCGCCTCCTGCCGCAAAGACATTCGCTTTGACATTCGTCGATCTTGATAAGGGAGGAAACTGGTGCCATTGGGTCGTATGGAACATTCCCGCAACTTCTACCGAGATCAAAGGGGAAGAAGGGACGAACAGCACAGGAAACAAAGGATATTCTGGTCCCAACCCCGAACTTGATTCAGGCGTGCATCGCTATGTCTTTACCCTTTACGCACTCAAGCGAGAGCTGAACCTCCAGCCTTCAGCAACAAAGCAGGCATTGGAGCGGGAAGCATCAGCGTTCGTTGTCGATAAAGCGACATTAAGAACACGGTTTGGTCGTCCGAAAGAGAAAAAGAAAGAGAAAAAGAAAGTGAATTGGTCATAAGACCCAATAATAAATTTCAACGGTTCTTCAAGACGTAGCCCATTCAAAGGATCTGCTGACTCTAAAAAGATCCATATCTCCTCAAAACATCCACGAGAAGAGGCCCTTTTTCTTCGCTGCAGGCTCTGGCTTAGGTGCAGCGGGAGCTTTTTTGGCCGAAGACTTCTTCGAAGCAGATTTCTTTTTAGCAGGCGCTTTCTTGGCCGGAGCCTTCTTTGCGTTTGCCTTTTTCACTGTCTTCTTCGCAGCGGTCTTCTTAGCCGGCGACTTCATCGAGGTTGACTTCTTTGCTGAAGATTTCTTCGCAGCAGGTTTCTTGACCGTGGACTTCTTAGCAGAAGATTTCTTCGCTGTGGATTTCTTTTTTGGTGATGACTTCCGTGATGATTTCTTCTTCTGCGGAGCACCCGTCAGTGAGCTTCCTGTATCAACTCGATCAAGCTGCTCGGTAAGCTTCTTTGCAGCAGATTCAGCCTTGCGGACCTTTTCCTTGTTCGCAGTGACTTCCTTCTGTGCAGTCTGCAGCTTGCTGCTGACCTTCTTCAGGGCTTCACGCATCCTGGATTCAGTACGTCTCTTCTGCTCCTTGACGCGTGTCACAGCACGCTCGCTCACATCGAGCTTGCGCTTTGCTTCCTTGACAGCAGTCTTTGCCTTCTGTGCCCTCTGCTTGAGTGCAGTGATCGCACGACGGACCTGAGCACGTTCTTCAGCGACTCTCTTCTCTGCAGAGTCGATGCCCTTGGTAGCAGCCTTAGATTTGCTCCTGACCTGGTCAAGCTTTTTCCACTCTTCAGCGAGCCGTCTGCGTTCCTTCTCGATTTCGCTTCGTGAAATACGAGCTTTCTGCTTCGCTTTCGTAACGCCTTTCTTTGCAGATTTGACATCAGCCTTCAATTCATTGATCCGCTGAACTGTCGATTTCTTATTGCTCTTTGTCGAAGCAACGTTCTTTGGAATTGCCTTGACGGCCGGTTTAGATCGTTTCTTAGAACTCTTTTTTGCAGCAACCATGAAATGTCCCTCTTTTTTTTAAAAAGTGTTTATCCTTTTTATGAAAAACTCATATTTAAAGTTATGGGAAAATTTGTCTGGAAACAGTGACAAATACTGCCAAAAATTTGCTGTGCGCAGAAACAGACCGCAGGGGTTCAACATATATGTCAGGATACTATCGTTGGAGAAGACACATAAAATTTTTTGCAGAAAATTAAAAATGGAAAAAGAAAGAAAGCTAAGAATCAGTACTTAGGACTCTTGCTTGCCTTGAACTTAAGTGATTTTCGTGCCGGAATCTTGATCTTTTCACCGGTTCGCGGATTGACACCAGTTCGCGCCTTCTGGCTCTGCACACGGAATGTTCCAAAACCCACCAGCTGGACAGGCTCTTTCTTTGACGTCTTTAAGACAGTCTTCATGAAAGCATCGAGTGCTCTTGAAGCATCAGCCTTAGATAACTTTGAATCTTTTGCAATTGCTTCTATAAGTTGTGTTCTGTTCATTATCAATCACCCATCAAATAGTAATATGTCGATTGTACCTGAATGATATATAAAACTTTTGGAGGCTACGACGCGAAAACGGCATAAGGAATGGCTTTAGAAGCTCTTGTCTGTCGAGCCTATGCCCCCGTTGCGTACCCCATCAGTGCGATCGTCATCAGTGAGCAGAATCTTTTTGAAGATACCCTGGCAGAAGCGGTCACCTTTCCTGACAGCATGATCGTCATCAGAGAGATTCTTCAATGCGACAAGGATCTCACCCTCATTATCGGGATTATCATAATAATCAGAATCGACAACACCGACAGTGTTTTGTATCATGATGCCATGCTTGATTCCCCAGCTGCTTCGTGGATAGAGGAACAAGCATTCATCGTCCTGCATATACGCTTTGATGCCGCTTGGTATGATGACAGAACCTCGGGCTGGAACAGTGACATCGACAGGAGAGATAAAATCATATCCTGCACTTCCCTTCGTCGAACGCTTTGGCATCACAACATTTCCATCGCCTGATTTCGCAGATACTTTCTCAAAACCTCTCAGCTTCATCATCCATACCTCTTTTTCTCTTCTTCCAACGCCTTCTTTGCAAACGTATACTCAGGACCAAGACCCAACTGCCCCCTGTAGCTTACTATGATAGGATGACATGCACTATCGTCATCCAGCAGATACAGAGGTGATTGCGCATGATACATCGTGATAGCTCCCTCGTCTTCCTCTTTCAGGAACAGATGCTTCCCGTCAGGGGTCAGACCGAAATAGTGCCCGTCAAAGATCTGCTTATCTTCGCCATAAGCTATAGGATACAACTGTCCATAGTCCAGCCGCAGCAATCTCTTATCATCAGAATGTTCAACAATGTTTTCCAATGCAAACCCATCATCTTCCATGAAGAAGTCGACACCAGGGTCCTATATAAATATTGATGAAATCAAGAAGATAATAAAAAGATCACTCTGCAGTGACCCATCCATACCCGCGCTCCTCAAGATGGTCGACCAGGTCCTGATCTCCTCTCTTGAGAATCTTTCCGTCCATCATGATAAAGACAGTATCGGGACGGATATACTCAAGGATCCTCTTGTAATGCGTGATGATGAGGATGGTCTTCTTCTCGCCCATGAATGTGTTGACGCCGTCGGACACGATCCGTAGTGCATCTATGTCCAGTCCTGAGTCTGTCTCATCCAGGACAGCTACTCTCGGATCAAGCACTGCCATCTGCAGGATCTCTGATTTCTTCTTCTCACCGCCAGAAAAGCCTTCATTGAGGTAGCGTGTCAAAAATTTCTTATCGATCTTAAGAAGATCCATCTTCTCATCAAGTAGGCGCTTAAACTCTATCAAAGAAGGTTTTGCTCCCTTCGTGTTCTCGAGAGCAGACATCAAGAAATTGATAACAGTGATGCCAGGAATCTCATAAGGATACTGGAATGAGAGAAAGAGCCCTTTTTGCGCTCTCTCATTCGGCTCAAGCTCGGTGATATCTTCTCCGTCAAGAAAAATCTGGCCGCTGGTGATCTCGTACTTGGGATGGCCCATGAGCGTATTCGCCAGCGTGCTCTTCCCTGATCCGTTCGGACCCATCAATGCATGCACTTTTCCTTCCTCAAGCTTGAGGCTCAACCCTTTGATGATCTCTTTTCCTTCTATCGCAACATGAAGATCTTTGATCTCTAGTACCATTATACTCACCCTGCCTTGTTTTCATACCGTTGATTATTATGATCTGAACAGGCCGATCGCGCCCTCAAGCGCCCTGACAGCCTTGTCGATATCTTCTTTTGTATTGTAAAGATAAAAGCTCATCCGTATCGTGCCCTGGATTCCAAGACAAGACATCAGCGGCATCGCACAGTGATGGCCGACACGGACACAGACACCATAGTCATTGAGATAAGCAGCTACATCATGATGATGTAGGCCATCTATCGTGAATGAGATGATCCCTGCACTGTTTTTTGCTCCTGCATTCAGGACCTTAAGTCCGGAGAGCTGCTTGAGCTTCAGCACTGCGTGCTCATAGAGTTCATGCTCCCAAGCGCCTATGTTCTCCATCCCTATATTGTTAAGATAACGGACCGCTTCGGCGAATCCGAGCGCACCTGCAATATTAGGGGTTCCTGCCTCAAACTTCATAGGGACCTCGTTCCAGCGCGCATCCTCATAGGTCACATCACTGATCATGTCGCCTCCGAAATTGAACGGCGGCAGCGCTTCAAGGAGATCCTTTCGTCCATAGAGTGCACCCATGCCTGTCGGACCGAGCATCTTATGTGATGAGAACGCCATGAAATCGCAGCCGAGCGCCTCGACATCAAGCTTCATGTGCGGAGCGCTCTGCGCCGCATCTATGATGGTAAGCGCGCCTGCTTTTTTCGCAAGCGCCACCAGGTTCTCTGCAGGAAGCACAGTCCCCAGTGCATTAGAAACATGCGTGAATGCAAGAAGTGCAGTCTTATCGGTTATCTTTTCCTTAGCGTCATTCAGATCAAGAGTCAGGTCATCCTTCATCTTGATGTACTTCACGCTCATACCGGCGCGTTTTGCCATCTGCTGCCAAGGCACCATGTTGGAGTGATGCTCAAACTCGGTCAGCACGATCTCATCCTTCCCTTTCATATTCTCTTTTATGTAGTGGGCAAGCGAATAGGAGAGGAGATTGAGAGACTCAGTTGTGTTTCGCGTAAAGATGATCTCGTTTGACGATGCGTTGATAAGATCACCCACTGTCTTCTTCGCATCATCATAGAAGCTGCTTGCGTCCTCGCTGATCGTGTAGATGCCGCGATGGATATTCGCATTCGTCGTCTCATAGTAATTGCTGATGATCTTGATGACCTGTTTGGGCTTTTGGGAAGTCGCTGAATTGTCGAGGTAGATAAGATCATGGCCGTTGATCTTGCGATCAAAGATGGGAAACTCCTTTCGAAGCAGCTTCGCTACATCATTGTCGATCTTCAGGTTCCCTTCCATACGTATCCCGTGCCTCATGTTTCCTTTCGCTCCTCATGAACCCTTACATCAGTCCTTAATGGCAATCTCTATAGCATCATAGACAAGCGCCGTTATCTCTTCATTGTTGATCTCTGCGAGCGTTGGATTGAAGTATCCCTGGATGATAAGCCGCTCAGCGGTCTTTGGTTTCAGACCCCTGCTGATCAGGTAGAACAGCTGCTCCTTG
>JBMCSP010000026.1:0-8030 GCA_048624455.1 Nanobdellota archaeon | reverse complement strand
AGATGACAGGTTCCAGCGGGTCGCGCACCTTGAAGCGCAGGCGCGTATCTTCTGAACTGCAGTTCTCCAAGATGAACGGTATCGGGGTCGCATTGCTGTAGAGTCGAAGATCGGCGCAGTCAGGACGTACCCTGCCCTGAGAGATGAGCGAGGAAGTATCCAGGTCGAGCGTCGTGGTCTCTCCAGTGTATGATGCTGCCTGTGTTATCGGTCGTCGATAATCAAACGAGGCATTCCGCCAGGGGGTTGTAGTTCCTGTCGTGATGATATCTGCACGTACTTCTGAAACAACTGGTACGCCTGAGAACGATGACGTGAAATTGTACTCAAGGGTCTTTGATGGAAGGAGGGGCATCGTGTAGAAAACATTGTCATTCAGAGATGTTGTTATCGAGAAATCAGGGAGTGCGTGGACCCCTAGCGCAGAGAGCAGCAAAAGAGATACCAGTACCCCTGCCAGGACTTCCAACCTCATCAGAGAACTGTACGCTTCATGTCTTTAATAATCTTGTGCCGCCTGATAATTCTGCAATTGCGTCAGGGAAAGCCATGATAAAATATATAAACGACAGAAGCACTAAAAGACCTCATGGGACAGCCAAAGATCGCACCACTGCCTGGATCGTTCTTCTTTACAAGCATCATTGGCCTTTACATATCACTCATCTATGTTATGAAGCGATGGCCGGATTTTGGTTTTGCTTTCTCTGTGATCTTTGGAGTCATGTTTATAGCGTCGATCATCTCGTTGACGTATGCACCAGCAAAACTCCTTCTCAGGATGGAAGAATACGAAAGAAGCCATAAAGGCGCCAAAGTCCTGACACACAAAGAATATGAAGAGCGCAAGAAAAAGAAGAAAAACTGATCGTCAGAGCTTTCTATGGTGTTCCTTGTTTCTCAGGTTGCGTATGAGCAGCTTCAGTGCTAGAATCCCACCAAGAACTTTGGTCCCATATGAGAACCAGAAATGGAACTCAGGATTGTTCAGGTAACGAAAGATGATGTTGCTGATATTGAACAGCCCTAACAAGACATAATAGATCGCCAAAACGAACGAGGCGCCCTCATACCCGTTCTTGCTGAAAAAGACGATCAAGAAGATATTGAAGAAGAACCAGAAGAAGGTGATGGTGATGTTCAGGCTGTTGAGAGTATGCAAAAGTTCATGATCCTGCGTCCTTGATACGACATAGTTTCCGATAAGACCATACCCGATAAGGCAGAAGATAAAGATCAGATAGATGGTCGGGGTCCGTTTCTTACTGCGTCTCATGGGCATTCTCTGCGTCGAACTTGTCCTTGCAGCGACGCTCTTTCTCATGCACGGTGTGAGGAGCCCGTTTCTCAAACATGGCGACTGCCATGGAGACCACATCAGACTGATAAGTGTTCAGGCCAAGCTTTTGGACTATCTGCTGCGCATCCTTGATGCATTCTGCAAGCATCCGTTTGTTTTTTACCCGTGTTCCTTGCTCGATATCTGCCTCTTCCTCTTCGGAAAGGTAAACCTCGATCCATTTAGGATAGGATAATCCTTCAATTGTTTTTGGAAATGCTTTGCTGAACGCCATAGGATAAGGTAGAGACGTTCATTCATTAATCTTTCGTGCTACTCCGCAGAAGATTTGCGGAGATTGAAGAGGGCCAGATTGAAGATCTCTATGATGATATAGCTTCCGACGCAGAGCCCCAGGATAAAGACGAACTCTACAGCGTCAAGAGCGACAGTGCCAAAAACCGGCTGGAAAAGAGGGATATAGACCACAGAGAGATGGAGAAGCACAGATAGCGCAATCCCGCCGAGAAGATACGGATTCGTAAAGACGTTCAGTTTGTTCAGTTGGGTCTTGAACTTTCTTGCGCTGAGTACGTTGAAGAGCTGCATGAAGACAAGAGTCGTGAAGGCAACTGTCCGTGCTTCCTCAAGCCCCCTGGGAAGGAATCTGGTGAAGAGGTAGATAGTCGACACTCCAAGCAGAACTCCAAAGACGACGATGCTTGCGAACAGCCTTCCGTTAACAGGCGGTGCCTGGGGATCCCTTGGCTTTCGTTTCATAACATCCTCTTCCGGTTTCTCAAGACCTAGCCCTGTTGCAGGGGCCGTATCTGTAAGCATGTTGATCATAAGGATCTGCAGGGCAAGCAAAGGCAGGGGAAGACCGAGCACCAACGATATGAGTATCGTCGTTATCTCGCCAAGATTGCAGCCAAGCAGGAATTTGGCAGACTTGATGATCTTGTCATAGATATTGCGCCCTTCCTTGATCGCGCTGACAATCGTGGCAAAATGGTCATCGACCAGGACAGCTTTCGATGCCTCCTTCGCAACTTCGGTCCCTGACTGCCCCATGGATATTCCTATGTCGGCCCGCTTGAGTGCAGGTGCGTCGTTGACACCATCTCCTGTCATGGCGACCACATGCTTGCGTTTCTGCAGCGCTTCGATGATTTTGAGTTTCTGCAGCGGATATGCACGTGACACGACGCGGATAGACTCCACTTTCTTCACAAGCTCTTTTTCAGACATCTTGTCAAGCTGTTCTGATGTCAGGACAAGTCCATCACTGTCCAACAGTCCAACCTCTTTCGCGATAGCACGTGCAGTAGTCTCATGATCTCCTGTTATCATCATGACCCCTATGCCGGCAGACCTGCACTCAACGATAGCCTCTTTGACGCCTTCGCGGGCTGGATCAAGCATCCCTACAAGACCTGCAAAGACAAGCCCTCTTTCAGCTTCATCGGCTTTGGAGGGTGATTTCTGTACAGGTTTGTATGCAAGAGCAAGGACACGAAGCGCGTTCTCTGCAAATGCTTTCTGCTGCTTGAGAATCTCAGCCCTCTCTTTCTGAGAGAGCATTCTAGCTTTACCGCTGACAAGCATTTTAGTACACTTCTTAAGAAGGATCTCAGGAGCACCTTTCACAAAGACCTCCTTCTTTCTCTTCTCCTCGACGACCACGCTCATCAGCTTTCGTTCAGAATCAAAAGGAAAATCCTTGATGCGTCTCAGACCAGTTTTCTTGAGACCTGCCTTCTGCGCAAGGACGAGCAGAGATGCCTCCATGGGATCGCCTATAACTTCATAGCCATCCCCTTTCTTCGCAAGCTTTGCGTCATTGCATAAGGATGCGATCCGGGCGCAACGTGTTGAATCTTGTTTTGATACATCATCTGAGATAGAGCCTTTCGGATCATAGCCGCGTCCGCTGATTTCTGAAAGCTTTTTGCCTGCGTAGAGCCGTGTGACGGTCATCTGGTTCTTTGTGAGCGTGCCCGTCTTGTCTGTGCAGATGAATGTTGCAGATCCCAAGGATTCCGCAGCAGAAAGATGACGGATGAGCATCTTGTTCTTTGCCAAGCGCCGAGCGCCAAAGGAAAGACCGAGAGTGACGACGAGCGGAAGTGCGCTGGGTATCGTTCCAACAGCCAGAACAAGCGCAAACAGAAGAATTTCAGCAAATGTGCTCCCCCCTCTCAAGAGAGAGATAGCAAAGACAAGAGCGATAAGACCCATGGCGACAAATCCGATCTGTTTGGCAAGCTGCTCAAATTTCTTCTGCAGAGGTGTCGTGCTTTCTTTGACATCATCAAGCGACTTGGCGATCTGTCCGAATTCAGTTGCCATACCTGTCGAGACCACGATGGCCTCACCATGGCCCTGTGTGACTGTCGTCCCCATGAAGACCAGATTCTTCTTCTCAGAGATGCCTGCTTTCTCTTTGATGAGATCGGTTGCCTTCTCGACGGCGACCGACTCTCCGGTGAGACCGGATTCTTCAATCTTAAGGTTTGACGCATCAAAGAGGCGGGCGTCGGCGGCGACAACATCGCCCGCATCAAGGATGATGACATCGCCTGCAACAAGCTCTGAAGCATCGATCCTATGCTCTTTCCCATCTCTCCTTACAGTGGCTGTGCGGGCAGAGAGCTTAGCGAGCGCTTCGATGGATTTTCCAGCACGGAACTCCTGGATGAAGCCGAGCAGCGCATTGATCAGTATGATAGTGAAGATGGCTATAGACTCAAGCCCTTCCTTGAGAAATAATGACAGAGTTCCCGCAAAGATAAGGAGGAGCGATAACGGATTGATGAACTGATCGAAAAGAACCTTGTACCATCGCGTCCCCTTGTTCTTCGTTATCGTATTCGGACCCTGCTCATCAAGCCGTTTCTTTGCGGCATCTGATGATAGTCCTCCATCATCAGTCTTCAGCTCTTTCTTTATATCTTCTACAGAAACGGCGTGCCAATTGTCCATGTGGTTTTTCTGATTGTTCGCTATTTAAAGATTTCTTTGAGACTGATGCACAAATTCAAGAAGCGTCATCCCAATACCCAGATCCAATTTATCTTCATCACTTAGAAGGGACATGCTTTCCTGGTATCGTCTAAGGATCGTTTGCTTCAGTTCCTCTGCTGATTTGATGGTAGATAGACTGTAGCGAAAATCATCCATGTTAAGGTCGCCATATGAGACCTTATTTTTTGCAGAGATGCACCGCGCACGAAACGATCCGTCCATGGAAAGCACAGGCTGCACTTCCTTTGTGCCATCAAATGAACCAGCCCTCACTATCTGTGCCAGCGCATAGAGCTTTCCGGGTTCATGATTGGATGACTCCAGATTGAAATGCATGAGAAATTTCTGCTTTGGATCGATCATCCTAAACTCTTCTGGATGAAACCGTATGATGCCATCGACGTGGAACCGTCTTCGTCCGTCTTCATAGCTCAATCGTTCTATCCTACCGTCTATGAGAAACAGGTCGTCTTTTGCAATCCCTCTTCGCATATTGAACCATCAGATACCTTTGATAGAAAAAGGTTGTGAAAAGAAAATGGCCCGAGATACAGAAAATATAGTTGCCTGACCTCATCACCTAACGGCCCTGAGGGGATTCCCACATAAGGGCTGCACCCTTATCAACCTGCGTTCAGCATAAAGCTGAACAAAACGGCCCTGAGATATTAGCAAGAAACTTGCCAGACCTCATTTCCGTTTTCTTCGAAAACGGCCCTGAGGGGATTCGAACCCCCGACCTAGTGCTTAGGAGGCACTCGCGCTATCCAGACTGCGCCACAGGACCAGATACAAGAAAAATTCACCCCTTTTATTTAAAGGTTATTTAAAGCTCACGTTAGTTTTTTATTGAAACGGTTGTTTTTTCACTGTATGCATCAGATAAAAACGGTCCCCGAAGATTTTATTGTCGAAGAAATCCTTGACTACAAAAGCGCTGCTGAAGGGAAACATGCACTTTTCCTCCTCAAAAAAAAGGATGCAGATACGATGTTTGCTCTCGATCTTATCGCAAAAAAAGCAAGAATCAGGACAAAAGACATCGGCTACTGCGGCCTGAAAGATAAGAAAGCGGTGACAACACAATACATCTCAGTTCCATCATCAAAAAAGAAAAAACTTGATTCTCTTTCGTTTGATGAGAATATCACGTTATCGCAGGTGGATATTATTGGAGAACCCCTTCATCTGGGCGATCTCACAGGCAACAGATTCACCATAACTGTCCGTAATCTTGACGCGGAGATGAAGCTGCAGAACCCAAGAACAATACCAAACCTCTTTGGAGAACAGCGCTTCAGCACCCAGAACGCGAAGGTCGGACGGGCTCTTATAAAAAAAGACTTTGCATACGCTGCTGAACTGCTTGAGAGTGATGGACGTTATGGATCTATGATTACGGCGATGAGAGCGAAAGAACCAAACAATTACATAGGGATGCTCCAGGTTGTGCCAAAGCATCTTCTCAAGTTCATGATCCATGCCTACCAGAGCCTGCTATGGAACAAAACAGCAGCAGCGATGGCAAACGACGGATGCGAACAACAGGATATTCCGCTTGTCGGCTTCTCGACACGTTTGCAAGATCCTGCACGAAGATATTACAGGAGCATCATGAAAGAAGAATCGGTCTCACCGCGTGATTTTATCATCCGCCAGCTTCCAGATATCACTTCAGAAGGCGATGAACGAAAACTCTATATGGATGTCTCGGATTTCTCCTACACATTCTCAGAAGACGAGATGAACAAAGGAAAAAAGAAATGCTCCCTCTCCTTCATGCTCAAGAAAGGGAGCTATGCAACGACGCTCATTGACTGGCTTTTTGGTCAAGAGCGTTCTTGATGGATGCCCATACATCATCGATGGATCCTGTCCCTTCGATCTTTTCGACCTTGCCTTGTGCATCGTAGTGCTCAATGATCGGCTCGGTCTGCTGATGGTAGACCTGAAGACGTTCTTTTGCTGTCTCTTCATTGTCGTCAGCACGTTCACCTCCGCTCTCTTTACCGCGTCCGATGATGCGCTGGACACAGGTCTCATCAGGGACTTCAACATCAAGGATGATATCGACCGATTCTTTCTGATCAAATGCTTTCGCCTGCGGGATCGTCCGCGGGAAACCATCAAGCAGATACCCCTTCGCGCAATCATCCTGGGACAATCGGTCCTTGACCATGTCGATGGTAACTTCGTCAGGGACAAGCTGACCCTTATCAATATATGATTTTGCGAGCTTGCCAAGCTCAGTCTCATTCTTTATGTTTGCCCTGAAGATATCTCCCGTTGAGATATGAGGAATCTGATATGTTTTTGCAATATGCTTCGCCTGTGTTCCTTTTCCGCTTCCCGGTGGTCCGACAAGAATAACTTTCATGTTAACACCTCAAACTGTTCTTTCTATGTGCTGTGTGAAGAAATCCTATTTATAGTTAACCATCAACCAAAGTATTCTTCTTTGATGTATGATGCAAGGTCTTTCTTCCATGCATTCATCCTGGTGGTCGTGATTGTTTTCATCTCTCGCTGCACCATCTCAAGATGATCAAAATATCCCTTGATATATCGTGCATCCTTTGCGGTTGATTTTTCCACTTCCAGATGATCTGCCATGCGAAGCATATACATCAGCTTCTTGTAGAGATTAAGCATCCGTGCCTTGGAGCGTTCGGTGACAAATGTGCATTCATGAAGAAGCGGAATAGATGTATCTGGACTTAAAAGATCCTCAATCATGTTGCAGTAGTTCTCAAGCCGAGATTTGATCTTGCCACGGATGGTGCGCAGAAGGAACTTGTCGCCGTCCATGGCAGAGACTTCAAGCTCTTTGTCGATGATCTCAAACTCTGGCAATTCAAACCGTTTTTTGAACTCACGATAGAGTTCTTTACTACCCCCCTTGCCCATGTTCCGAGAATAGCTGGTTTTATTATAAAGATTTCTGTGCTGTGTTCTGCATATATTCAGGTAGAAACTTTTATAAAGAACTCACTGTTTTTTGGGACTTGAGCATCGCTGCTCTTTATCAGGTGCCCCTGTAGCATAGCGGCTAATGCGCGTGACTTGTAATGACAACAAGTTGTCAAACTTGCTTTCCGCAAGTAATCACGAGATCGAGGGTTCAATTCCCTCCAGGGGCTTATCTTTCATCTCTTGTGCGCTCGAAGGATGAGTGCCGCACGCGATTACCAGATGAGGCTAATCTGCGACTGGTTTCAATTCCCTGAAGGGCTTATTCTTTTTTCTTCTCAGCGATGACCTTATCGTAGAACGCGTCAAGCTCTGCTCCGATGGACTGGATATTATACTTCATAGAATCATCATAGGACTGCTTGCCCATCTTTTTCTGCATAGAAGCATCAGTCTTCATCTTCAGCAGCGCTTCAGCGAGCTGCTTAGTATCGTCAGGATTGACCAGGATGCCGTTCTCATTGATGAGTTCGGTGATGCCGCGTGAGCGCGGACCGATGATAGGAAGCCTCTTATGCATGGCTTCGATGATCGTCATCGGCTGGTTTTCGGTGTTGCTCATCGTGACAAACGCAAGATGCTTTGAAAGAAGGTCCGTACCGAGCAGTTCATCATTTTCTATCCTGCCGAGAAAGTGGATGTTTTCAGCCAACCCTTGCCCTTTCACATGTGCTTTCATCTCTTTTTCAGAAGGGCCGTCGCCGATGCAATAGAGATGCAAAGAAGGATCGCTATCGAGCGCCTTTTGGAATCC
>JBMCSP010000025.1:0-8076 GCA_048624455.1 Nanobdellota archaeon | reverse complement strand
CCGCAACCTTTAGCTTCACAACATTCCCCATAGACGAGGCAAACGTTTGGGGGTTTATAAAAGTTATCGAAAGAAAATATGAGAATTTTAGAAAATGAAGAAAAAAGAAAGCTCAGGATCATTCCTGAGATGCAGCTTTTTCGGATGCTTCTTTTGGAGAAACGCTGGGTAACTTCAAAGGAGCAGGCAAGTTCATCGTCTGACTTAAGACAAGTGCTTCAATATTACATTTCTTGAGTACAGCATTGATGACAGGAGTAATGATCTCCTTCTGCACAGGCTTCTTTGCATTCCATGCAGCGACGACATCTGCAACAGTCTCTTTCTTTGCTAGGAAGATAACATCTCCTCCAAAAACGATCTCACCGATCTCCGGCTCTGTCTTTGATGTAAACTCAAAAGAGAATTTCAGACAATCTTGTTTGACATCGCCAACAACAAAATCTGCTTTTTCTATCTTTTTGATCGCAACATTATTTGCAACATTCACTTTACCTTGAATCGGTTTATGCTTTTCTGCTTGTATTTTTGAAAAACTGATCGATACTATACTCATATCATCACCCTAATAGTATAAAAATTATCCATAGAATATTATCCTACGGTATAGCGCAGGTTTGACGTACAGTATTTAAAGGTTTTGCTCACTTCCAGCCCAGGCCACGCTCGGGATGGAACGAGTCGCCATAGTCGCCAAAAGTGTTCAGTCCGAGGAAATCCTTGATCGCTTCCTGCAGCCGAAATGTCAGGTCATCGAGCTGATCTTTGTGGTATTTGATCTCCTTTCGGTATGTCCGCGACTGGAATGTCTTCGCCAGCTTGTTCAGAAAACGTGCATCATCCTTCCACAGATGATCAGGGTCAAGCACGATCCTTGGCTCCATCGCCGTCGTCAGCTCACCTTTATAGGCCCCGACTTTCTTTCCTTCATGCATGACCTCTGCCTTGCCGATGGCGAGACCGAGAAAATCGATATTCATGTAGTAGACGAACCAGTTCGTCGGCTGCTCATCAGGCGTCTTCTTGATGCGCCACCAAATATTGTAGTCGACAAGCCCAGAAGCCTGTTTTCGCTCCCAGTAGAATGATTCGAACTGGTCCGCTGCAGATGGATGGTCCGCTGCCTCAAATCCCTCTTCAAGCAGCCAATCATGAAGGAACTGGTAGTATTTCTTAAGCTCAAAGACACCTTTATAGATGACTTCGACGCGTTCCCTCTTGATGACCTTGTGGATCTCTCCATCGCCCATTGGATACTATGAGCAAAGAAGGTATTTAAATATTACTTCTGGCATCAAGAGGTCTTTGTTGAGGGATCCTCATCAGCGGCACTTTCTGCTTCATCTTCTCTGGAAGCATCATCACTATCATCGCCATCAGATTCATCATCTTCATCAGTTGCCGAGACAGCGTCTTCAGTAGCCGATCCGTCCTCTATTGCCTCTGCTCGCTCTTCCGCTTCCTTAGAAGAGACGACCTCGCCAAACCCTATTTTTTGAAAGATCTTGGTCACACGCACGGTTACCGCTTCATCTTTCTTCACGCCTGGAACAAAAATGACAAATCCGTCCTTTTTACATATACCATCGCCTTTCTCTCCTACAGCCTCTATAATCGTCTCAAACACATCGCCTTCTTGCGGTTTATCTGCCATGTAATCACCAATTGATATTCAACAATCCTTGATCGCTAAGAAAGAGGAACAAAAAAGAATAAAAAGGTTTCCACGGATCATACGTCTCGCAAGCCGCTGGCCTCCACATAGAATGTAGCTTCGCCTTCAGGGAGGGAGGGACTGTCGATCAGCTTCGCGACACGCGAGCCTTTTTTGCCCTTCCTCAGATAGATCCTGAATGTTGAGGCGTGGCCCACAATGTTTCCGCCGATCGCCGCGGTCGGGTCTCCGAAGAACATGTCGGGCTTTGCCATGACCTGGTTCGTGACATAGACGGACAGGTTGTACTGATGTGCAAGACGAGATAGCTTGTGCAGATGCTTGTTCAGCTTCTGCTGACGTTCTGCAAGCGTCCCTCGACCGACAAACTCAGCACGGAAATAGGCCGTCAGCGAATCGACGATGACAATCCGAACATTCAGATCCTGTTTCTTGATGAGCTCTTCGACCTTGTCGGCAAGAAGCATTTGATGGTCTGAATTGAACGCTTTCGCAACACGGATATTGCCAAGCACCTTCTGCGGATCAAGACCGAACCCTTCCGCAATCTGGGTGATGCGCTCGGGCCTGAACGTATTCTCAGAATCGATGTAGACCGCAGCGGCCTCAGGATCCTGCTTCTGGCAGCTGACGGCAAGCACATGCGCGATCTGGGTCTTGCCAGAACCGAACTCTCCGAAGCATTCCGTTATCGCTCCGGTCTCCACTCCTCCGCCCAGCAGCTCATCAAACATCTGCGAGCCGACCGGTATCTTTATCTTAGACTCTTCGCGTTTGAGGACCTCAAGGCCAGATTCGAATCCCATATCCATCTTTTCCCGGGCGGAATTGATCATCTTTCTCGCCGCCGTCTCAGAGACGCCGGAAGCGCTGACCAGCTCTCCTGGTGTAGCTACTGCGACCGACATGATCGTGTCAAAGCCTGCAAGCATGAGCTTGTCAGCAGTAGCTGCTCCGACACCTGGAAGATTTGTCACTGTCATCGATTCTGATATATTCTTCTTTGAGGCTTTTGCAGCCTCGTCAGGATTTTCCTGAGCATCAAGAGGTCCACCTTCCTGGTCCTGACCCTCCATCTCTTCTTCTGCATCCATCATCGTCTCGTCCATGAGGATATCATCTTTTCCCTGAACTTCAGTTACCATGAATAATCACCTGTGCTATAAATAATTACGCGTTGTTGATCGCCAGATACTCATACGCTTTGTTGAGAACCAATGACGCACGCGGTATGTCGTTGACGCGGAGCGCTGAAGTGGTTTTCCATTCTCCATTCTTATCTTTGTATGTCCGTTCAAAGCTCACAGTCTGGAACACGACAGGCTTGCCCTCGCGTGAGGTGCCCTCATTGCTCCATATCGTCGCCCGGATAGCTCCTGATGAAAACTCTTTCTCTGGTTTTTTTCCTTCCATTTCGATTACCTCCTTGCTCTTCGCATCTTGTTTCAACGAAGGTAATTCCACCTCATGCAATGGCTCTTAAATACGTTATTTGAGAAAGTCTAGTGTCCAGTGGGCTTATTTTTCTGCTTCTTTTTTTGTTTTTCCACAGGAGACTCGAGCTCGTCAAGCCTCTCCTCAGTAATATAGGACATGAGGATAGCAGAGAGAGAGCCGACAAAGATTGCAAAGAACAAAGCGGTTTCGGTACGTCCAGTGCTAAAGAAAAGCGAGAGGCATAATATCCCTGCAAACAGTCTTCCGAGATTGAAAAAAATCTGCTGGTTGATGATGAAGAGCGCAAGCCCCTTCTTTCGTGCCTCGTTATAGATGATCGATGCATAGGGTATCTCGAGCAGAGGAAATGACATGGCGCCTATGCTCTGCACAGAAAAGATAAGGAAGAGAGATCGGAACAATGTTCTTGCTGTCAGGGATATTGCATGAACGATCGCCCCGAGCCTCATCAAGAAGTTCTTGTTGACTGAGTCAGATATCCTGCCGACGACGATGCTGAAAATGGCGAGCAACAGGTTAGTGAGAGAGTAGAGAAGACCAAGCGACGAGATCTTGATAGAGATAAAGAAGAGGAATACAGGCCAAAAGACTAGTGCAGAGATCTGGCGGGCTCCTTCTGCAAGATATATGCTTTTGTTCTTCCAGTTGCCGTAACCGATAAGCTGCTTTGGATGATAGGCGTATGCAAGCTTCAGGTCTTTGCTCAGGAAAAGCGGCAATGTTCCCAGCAGCAGCAAAATAGCCGACACCCAGAACAGGATTCCATAAGAGAACGTCGTGATAATCATGGCGCCGGCGAGAGGCCCGAAGACGCCGAAGAACATGGATATCGCCTGGAGGACGCCTATCTGGCGTCCTTCGCTTTTCCCTTTGGAGAATGCGGCAAAATCAAGATGGAACGGCAGCCAGTAGAAGAACATGGCTGAAGCGAAGATGAGCGCATAGCCCGCAACGAGCGCCAGGGGATGTAAGTTTTCCTTCAAGGTCGAGAAAAAATGCATCCCGATGAAAAACGATATCAAGAGCGGTTGACTGATAAGGATGGAATGCTTGACACCCAGCGAGCAGACGAGTCGTGACCCGAAGACAAAGAGACAAATCTGCACCAGGCTGTGCAAGACGTAATATAGGACAACATGATGGAATGCGAGTCCGGCATTAAGAAAATACAAAGGGACAAAGATCCCGACCATAGATATCGCAAAATGTCTCAGGGCATGCGTGATATAGATCTCCGTCAGTTCCCTGTTAAGAAGATACTGCACTCTGTTGTGATGATTGCTCAGCATTACAGGATTCTAGCATACGGTCCTTTATATGTCTTCCTCGAGATCGTCAAGCTCTTCAAGCTCGCCAAGGTCGTCATCTGAAGATGAATCATCTGCTGTCTGCTCTTTTTTCGGCTCATCAAGATCATCGAGCGATGCGACATAATCTTCTGTTTCAGAAGCGTCTGAAGAAGACGATAGACTTTCTGACATCTCATCGGCCGATTCGAACCCGACCGACGACGGTGTCGGCTTTTCCTCAGGAGGCGTGTAGCTCTCTTCAGATGATGGCTCTTCAGGAGCTGATGCAGGCTGGGCGGTCGATGCTGCTGCAGAAGATCCTGATCTGTTTGACTCTGAAGATGATGTTGTTGATGCAGCAGCCGACGCAGATGCCTGCTGAGATTGCGAGGGATCTTTCTTTGCCATCTCTTCCTGCGGATCGGGATTTGGATAGATGCGTGATGCGATGAATTCGAGACGATCAAACATCTCATTGCGTGCGACGCGTCCCTGTACCTTGACCATCTGGCCGAGCAGATCATGTTTCGTCGGCTCAAAGAGGCCCTGGTTGTCCTTGAAGACAAGGATCTCATCGTGCGATTTGTTGAGAAGTGCCTGCATCTGGTTCCTGAAGCAGACTGCACGGATCGTATCAGTGCCATCATCAAGGAACAGGTTGAAAACATACGAATAATCCGGCTGGACCTCTTCACCGTTCTGTCCATAGAACTTACCATCTCCACTCGGTCGGATCCTTCGTCCGGTGGATGGATCGACCTCGAAGAATCGTGGATCAAAGACCTGGACGATGGTGCCAAGGATCTCTGCATCTGAATCTTGGTCAGTCAATTCAGATATTTTTTTTCGGGTGAAGGATGAGCGCCTGACATCAGCGACCTCTTCCCCTTCAGGATTGATCTCGAGCTTGCTCTGCTCATTGAGATGGATCTCAACCCGATTATTGTTTGAGCGTGCATAACCAGAGACGACCTTGACCGTCATGCCCTCTTTAAGCGTTTTGAGAATTTCTGCCTGGTCGTTCCACAGGACGATTCGTATGACCCCAGTATCGTCGCCGAGAAGGAAATTTGCGACCTTTCCGTCTCTGCCATTTCGGTTGAACTCGCGGATCTCATAGACCTGTACGACTTTCCCGACAGTCTCGACATTGCGCATGCCGGCGAGGATATCTCTTATCTTGACCTTCTTCTCGACATCTGGGAAATTGATGCCCAAATCGTTAGCGATGATATGTGCAGCTCCTTCCTTGCTGATGAGCCCGGAGAGTTGATTGAGTTTGTCATCGATCTTTTTTTGTATCTCTTCTTTGGAGAGCGTGGACTTCTCCTCTATCATCTGCACTATCTGGTCATACGGCATATTCATCATATCTCGAGGAACGTTTGGGGGTTTAAATAATTTATCGCTCTCATTCGCAATGGTCCAGGAGTCCCTATCAAGACAGTGCAAAAATATAGCGGACAGGCTCATATTCCTTGGATTCTTGATTATAGAACTTTGTTTCTGGATCCTCGACACAGATGAGCTCATGGTAGGATATCCCGCATGATGGAGTTCCTTCAGGGATGAACCCAAGAGCATCTTCTGTCATGAAGGTGAATGATGCAGGTGCATCCTCATCGGATGCCTGTTTGTAGATTGTAGGTGCATAGACATCCATGGCGCCGTCAGGAGAAAATGTCAGCGTCAGTTCTTCATGCACATTTTGCGTGTGGCCGCCGAAAAGAGTTTTTGATGCTGTCGTCATCTGCGATGCGGGAGACTGACGCAATACGATGCTTTCCAAAAGATCAGTTCCTTGATAGATAGCGATAGTCAGATCAGATCCTTCTTCAGCAACCGCATTCCTGAGGACAATTCTCAGTCCGTCTGGGACGCTGGCCGCGGAAAGATCACACGTACAGTCTGTCTTCAAAGACTCCAGACAGGAAGAGACCTGTGATGCAAATTCCAGCAATCCATCTCCTGTGCAGCTTCCCTTGTGCCAATCAAGACCTGCTGCTTCAAAATGATCCCCACTTATTGTGCCCAAGCCTTCTTCGCGAACGTAGCTCTCAAGTGATCGATAATCAGCGTCAAGCTCTATCTCGGAAGCATACGAGAAAAAAGTCTCAAGCAAGTCCTGCATCTTCTTGACTTTTGTGATATTATAATCAAGCGCAATTTCAAACGACGGTCTGATGCTATAGGTACCGTACTCGTAGACGAGCTGGTCAGCGGTGGATTCTATGATTGGCTTTCCTGTCCATGTCTTGTATGCAGAAGATGCGGCCTCGTAAAACATCTCAATATCATCGAGACCTGGGATATCGTCAACAGATTGTGCAACAGCAGGATAGGCATTCTTCATGACCGAGAAGAAGAGATCCTTCGTTGCTTTTTCGGAATTCTTGATGTCGCGCTGCATCTCATACATGATCGCATTCGTCAGTGATCTGCCCGCATAATATGAGATGAGTGTGAATGTGATGTCGCCATTGTAGACATCATAATAAAGCATGATATCTTCTGCAGCAAAAGCAAGATTCTGCTTGAGATCCTTGAGCATCGCAGACGTGCGGACTTCTGTTGTCTCAAGAGGGATGAACCCAACCATTCCATCGTGGGCATAGTTGCTGTCGCCTCTTGATGTCACTGACATGATCGATTTAAGGATATTGAAGCAGTCCCCTGAGCGATGGTGGGCTTCTTTGCATGCGGAGAGGATGTCTTCGTCGTGGACGGTCATGCGTTCAGTGATATCTTCCTCTGTGAATGCTTTCGGCTGACCGGTGTCGAGGGACACATGACCTGTTATCGGTATCCCGGTAAAGAATCTGCTCCCTGAATTGAGCGTAAAACCGATGGCTGCAACAAGCAAGAGAAGCCAGAATGTCTTGATGATCCCCTTCCTGAGCGGTTTCATCATTTGCGATACCTCCTCATGATCTTTTCGATAATGCTGTTGTCAATATTCTGCTGCATCAATGCAGACTTGATCTGCTCCAGACTGTATCCTGACCTGATGAGCCCATAGACGTAGGAAGCGACATCATGCTCTCTGCGGATCTGTTTTGACTCAAAGACCACGACCAGAATGACCGTGACCAAAAGGACGACAATGATAAGGCCCGCATACAAAAAAATCTGGATATCAAAATTATCTTCTTGCGTGTTTTCTGCTGTAGAAGTGTCTTCAGGAACCGACGCTTCTTTTTTTTCAGAGGATCTGCAAGAACCGATGCAGCACGCCCCGGCAGTATCATCTGCATAGGTAAAATACCCCTCACAGATCCGCGGTTCAGTGCAAAGCGTCCCTTGGAGGCTTGCGCAGGTCGTCTCGTCTTCTTCCATGCCTTCATAGAGACATGTGTTACCAAGGCATTCCTCGCAGTCAAAATCATATGAAGTGCAATCCGGATCGCAGATCGAATCGCCCTGAAGATCGCAGTAGTTGTCCTCTGAACCGGATGAGCAGTCAGGACAGGTCGCATAGTTTTCAAGCAGCGTGCAGTAACCATCCTCACATGGCTCACAGATGCCGTTGTTGTTGCAGAACCTGAACGTCATATTTTCGCCATTGATCGTTGTTGTGTACGGCTTTGAAAAATCAACATCCTTGATGATGGCGATGCTCACGACATCTGCACTGAAGATAATATCATCTCTGGC
>JBMCSP010000024.1:0-8230 GCA_048624455.1 Nanobdellota archaeon | reverse complement strand
ATTTCGTGCTGAATCTTCCTGAGGTCGCCGCTCCGACGCAGAAGCGGTTGCCGTTCAAGGAAAAGATCAAGTGGACCGTCGTTTCTTTAGTGCTCTTTTTCATTCTCGGATCAGTCTCATTGTTTGGTCTTGATCCGCAATCAGAATTCCGATTCGAGCAGCTCCAGGTTATCCTTGGTGCAAGCTTTGGTTCGATCATATCTTTAGGTATCGGACCGATCGTCACGGCATCCATCGTCCTGCAGCTTCTCTCAGGTGCAGGCATCCTGAATCTTGATAACAAGACAAAAGAAGGAAAGGCCTTCTATCAGGGAGTGCAAAAGCTTCTTGCGATATTTTTCATCTTCTTTGAGTCAGCTATCTATGTCTTTATGGGAGGGCTGACTCCTGATCCGACACGATTCACCGGCGCAGCGTTCTTTCAGGTACAGTTGCTGCTCATCTTCCAGTTGATCCTCGGCGGCTTCATGATCATGTTCATGGATGAGGTCGTCCAGAAATGGGGTATCGGCTCTGGTATCAGCTTGTTTATTGCAGCAGGTGTCTCGCAATCATTATTCGTCAGGTTGCTCTCACCTGTGACGCCGCAGGATGCAGAGATCGCTGTCGGTGCGATACCTGCGTTAGTGCAATCGTTTTTGCTCCAGCGTACGCAGGATGCTATCCTCAATCTCTCGCGGATCGCAGCAACCGTCGGCGTCTTCGTCGTCGCTGTCTATGCGCAGGCGATGAAAGTAGAGATCCCGCTCTCCTTTGGAAGGATAAGAGGGCACGGCATCCGCTGGCCATTGAACTTCATCTACACGAGCAATATTCCGGTCATCTTGGTCGCAGCATTGCTCGCTAATATCCAGCTTCTTGCGCGTCTTTTTGACAATTGGGGACGTCCGATCCTTGGTACGTTCGCGAACGGCGCTCCGCAGTCAGGTTTCATCACCTGGGTCGTCGCTCCGCAGCTCCTTGACAGGATTCTTCTTGGAACATTGACCGTTATGGACGTATTGCATTCATTTTCCTACATCCTCCTGATGATGGGAGGAGCTGTCATGTTCAGCCTCTTCTGGGTCCAGACGTCCGGCATGGATGCACGCTCCCAGGCGAAACAGATCATGAGTTCCGGTCTTCAGATCCCTGGTTTCAGGAAAGACGAACGTGTGCTTGAGCGGATCCTTCAGCGCTACATCCGTCCGCTGACGGTCATGGGTGCTATGACAGTCGGGTTCCTTGCAGCTGCAGCTGATCTCAGCGGCGCGCTTGCAAACGGTACAGGACTCCTCTTGACTGTCATGATCATCTATCGCTTCTACGAGGATATCGCGAAGCAGCATATGATGGACATGAATCCTGCCATGAGAAAGTTCATGGGCAAGTGATTTCTTCTTCAGATTGTGTGCAGATGTAGCTTCGGTCGGACTCCTGTTTACTCATCTCTTTTTTGTGCTGCCTACCCCCAAGGCCTAGCGGTCATCTCTGGGAGAGATGGGGCAACCCCCTACGGCAAGTGAATGTTCACCAGAACTCATGTCGCATAGCAGACCTATGCGCTCTTCTGCACAACAGTGTCTTCTTCTAGGAACTTTTATAAACCACCCAGGGTTCAAGATTCGTATGGATCCGTTATCAACATTCATATTCAGCTTGCCGCCGATCGCGTCCATCGCTATCGTCGCTTTGGGTGTAACACTGTTCACGACACTCGTCTACAAGTTCGTGACCGACCAGGCTATGATGAAGACGCTCAAGAGCGAGCTCAAGGAGCTTCAGAATCTCATGAAGACGAAGCGGGACAATCCGCAGGAGATGATGAAGATCCAGAAGCAGGCTATGGAAAAGAACATGGAATACATGCGTCATTCCATGAAACCGACGCTGTTTACCATGATCCCGTTGATCCTTCTCTTCGGATGGCTGAATTCGCATATCGCATTCTATCCGCTCATGCCCGAAGAGCCTTTCGACGTCTGGGCAACATTCCCCGATGATGTCAGCGGAACAGTCCTCTTGGAGATTCAGCCGAACGTCCAGGGCGTCATGATCTCCTCAGAGAACCCTGTCCGGATCGAAGATGGTGAAGCGCGTTTTGAGGTGACTGCTCCCGAAGGGGAATATACCTTGCAGTATACGCTCAACGATGACGATGCCACTGCAGAGCAGGAGATTCTTGTGACAGACGAACAGGAATACAAAAACCCTGAGAAACCTATCCGCGGCGGATCGTTCAAGACACTTCATGTGAGCAATGAGAAGATTGAGCCGTTATCGTTTTTAGGCATCGGTTGGGGCTGGATCTGGTCATACATCATCCTGTCCATCCTGTTCAGCACGGTCATCAGGAAACTCCTGAAGATCAGCTAAAGAAAAAGAAAAAGCTTTTTAAATAGCCTCTAGTTCTTCATACCTACCAGACGTGATTATACAAGTAAAGAGGTATAAGAATGGTACTACCAGCAAAATCGAAATCACGAACATTCAGGCGAGTCAAGAAGGTCACTCCCGGACATAAGAATGTCATCCATTATGAACGGAGGAAACCATCAAAGGCAGTCTGCGCAAAGACAGGAGAAGTCCTGCACGGTGTAGCACGAGCGACGCCTTCAAAGATGCAGAATATGCCAAAGACCATGAAGAGGCCTGAGAGACCATACGGCGGAGTCCTTTCATCCAAAGCTATGCGCGAAGTGATGAAGGAGAAAGCCAGAAAATCTGAGTTATAAATTCTATCAGTAACCCAGAGTGATGGTGACAGCTCTATAAGGAGGTTAATACTATGGACGTAGGACAACTATGTATGAAAATCGCCGGCAGAGATGCTGGCAAGCGCGGTGTCGTCATCGATGTCATCGACGAGCAGTATGTTATGCTTGATGGAGAAGTCCGTCGCAGAAAATGCAATATCAATCATCTTGAGCCGCTCAAGACAAAGATGAAGATCGCAAAGAACGCATCACGCGACGTCGTCATCAAGGAATTCGACAAGCTCGGCATCAAGCTTGCTGAGAGAAAACCTCGAAAACCGACAAAGCGGCAGAGGAAGCAGAAGGTCGATAAAAAGGTCGATAAGAAGCAGGGTGCTCCAAAGGCTGAGTCCAAGAAAGCTGCAAAGCCGAAGAAGGAGAAGGCTAGCTCAAAGGATAAGGCTGAAAAGGCTGCTCCTGCAAAAGAGACCAAGACTGAAGCGAAGACGGATTAGAAGAAATCAGCTTCCAAGGAAACCGCTTCCAAGAAAGAATGATCGCTCTTTTTTCTTTTCTTTTTCTAAAACTATTTATTCTTCCCTGAATCAATCTTTCTATGACTTTATGGCAGTATCTTGCTCTCGATCCCGAAGGAAAACGATGCGTCAGGGAGTTTCGTGAACTCTATGATCTGATCAAGGCGCAAGAACATCATACGCTCTATGGACATAAGCCTATCCCTTCGTCATATAAACCAGTGCTTCGCGGCAGGTCGTTTGTCCCCGCATCTTCTGTTCTGTCGCTCGAAGAGCGTATTCGGGCGATAGAACCGGAACTTCGCAGAGTATTCGCGTTCACCTTGAAGCATCAGGGTTACCGATCAAGAAAGCTCGACAATGTATTAGAGCATTATTTCCAGAAATATCGTGACTATCTCAACAGCTTCCTGACTGATGAATAGATGAAAGTCTCATCCTCTTGCCTTATTTATCAAGATTTTTCTCCTTCTTGGCCTGTCGAAGTCAACACAATTGGTAGCTCGATTGAAACGCTGTTTGAAACGCTGTTAGTATAGGATATTCGCTTTGCTCAATCCTATTCCTCGACCTTTTTTATCAATACTCTTCTTCTTCGTGGACCATCAAATTCACAGAACATAATCCCATCCCAGGTTCCAAGGACCGGCTTCCCATTTTCGATAGCGACCTGCAAGAATTTTCCGACCAGCGCAGACTTGACGTGTGCAGCGGAATTCCCTTCCATATGACGGAAGGAAGAAAGATTCTTCACCTGATCGTTCAGGCTCTTGATGATATCATCTTTCACATAAGGATCAGCATTCTCGTTGATCATAAGGCCTGCTGTCGTATGTGGGCAATAGATATAGAGAAATCCTGAATCAAAATCAATATGCTCAGCAATCTGTCGTGTGATATCGATGATATCGTCCTGGCGCCTGGTCTGTAGCGAAAGTTCTATCATAGAACAAGGCAATCAAGAAAGATATAAAAAATTTCACATGGAATCCTTCAGCAACTCGAAGAGTTCTGTGATGTTGAGTTCGAGTGCAGTGACTGGCATCTCCAGTTCAAAGTTGACAAGAACCTGCGGATGGATCTCTCCGACGTAGGCGATATCCTTCTTGCCAAGACTGACGCGTCCGACACGTCCAGGGATGAAGGAATCATGCTCGACAGCACGCGTTGCATACTCTCTCCCAAGACCTTGGAAGATGACATCAAGGACTTGCTTGATGGAGGTATAATCAGTATCCTTGTCGCAAAGGACAACAGCAAGACGCTCCTGTTCAAGAATGCCTGTCTCGCTCTTTCCGGACTTGTCTTTCTTGAAGATGCGTCCGAAATCGAAATAGTTCTGCGGATATTCGTAGCGTTTGTTCTCGCGCAGTACGTTCATGAGCGATGGGATCACCCATGCTCTGACGCAATCGAAATCCTTTGTCAGTGAATTGGATAGTTTGATAGGCTGCAATGCGTTCGTGTTCATGAGCGTCGTCTGGGTCTCTGATGATGTGATATTATACGTCTTAGTCTCATAGAGGCCGAGGCCGACAAGCATCTGTCTGAGCTTCTCTTTGAATTTCTCAAGCGGCGCTTCCTCTCCTATCGTCGCGACATTCGGTATAGTCGGCGTGAAGTTCTCAAAACCGTATGCGATAGCGATATCCTCTACCAGATCGCTCTGGTCGATGATATCATATCGGTAACAGGGGATGAGCGCTTTCTTGTTCTCATAGCCGATGCCCATCGTTGCAAGATATTTTTTGATATCTGCGTCAGAGCATGAAAGACCAAGACGCCTGTTGACAAAATCAGTATCGAGCTTCATCGCTTCAGGTTCAATCTCTGGAAGCGTATATGTCTTGTTCTCGTGCTTGTTCTCTACCGTGATCTCATGAATCTCAGCTCCCTCGTCAGCAAGCGCTGCAAGGATCATGTTGAGCGCTTTGCTGAGGACGGTGTGATCGAAACCGGAGCATTCGATGAATACTTCCTTTGTCGTCTCATCAACACGTCCCGTAGTGTTTGAATTGATGACAGGAGGCATAGAAAGGATATCTCCCTTCGCATCGACGAAATAGGGATATCTTTTCTGGCCTTCAAGAAGGTGAGCATATTCTTTCCCAGTCGGATGCTTCTCAAGGATCTCTTTGCCATCCATCTCTTTATCGGATTCGAGCGGCGTGAACCGGATGTTCTCCGGCTTGTCTGATGTGAACGTTATAGGGAACGTGATCTTGTCAAGCGGATAGATGCCTATCGCGACCTTCTTTCGCTGTCGTCCGTATGTGACATGGAGCTTCTCCTGGATCTGGATGATCTGCTCGATCTTCTTCTCGTCAAATGACAATCTCTTTACGACAGCGCATGCAGTGTAGGGCCTGACATCTTTGTTTCTCTTGTCGATGATAAGCTTGTAATCGCTCTTCTTCGTAGCATACTTTTTGAGGCCAGTCTTCTCTCCGATGAAGCTTGACAGTGCTCTCGCGAAACCTTGCTCTGAAAGCAGATCAGGCCTGTTTGGAAAGATCTCTACCTGGATATGCTCAGCCGTGATCTCATCAAGGTCTGTTCCCATCATAGAGATGCGATCAGCTAGCTCCTTATCAGCTAGCTTTTTTCCAAGGTGTCTCAGCACCGTCTTCTTGTCAAGTGTTATCGTAGGCATGCATATCAACTGTTCATTTCATCCAGTATCTCATCTCTTTCATCTGGCGGATATCGTTACGGTAGATATCGCGCAGGTCGGTGATATTAAAATATTCGGTGACGCCGCGTTCAAGACCCTGGCCCCAGGCGAGGACAGGAACATCTTTTCCGAGCAGCGGGATGACGACTTCCGGCCGAAAGATTCCTGCGCCGCCAAGCTCTATCCATTCATTCTTCACCGGATGGAACGCCTCGACTTCAAGGCTTGGTTCAGTATAAGGAAAATGGGCTGGCCTGACACGGACGGATGTGTAGCCGAGCTTTTGGTAAAAGTTAGTGAGATAGCCGATGAGGTGCTGAAGATTCGCGTCAGGATCGATGACGATGCCCTCGACCTGATGGAACTCGAACAGATGCTTCCAGTCAAGCGCTTCGTTCCGATAGACCTTTCCGACTGCGAAGAATTTTTGCGGCAGATCGTCCATGTCAAGTTTCTCTATCGTCTCAGCAGACAGGACTGTCGTATGCGTCCTGAGAAGATTCATCCGCGCGACGTCTTCGGAAAATCCATATTGCCATCCCTTCGAGGATGTATCTCCGCCATGCTCATGCATCGCCTTGACTTTAGGGAACAGTTCTTTTGGTAATTTTCCGTTGCCTGGTTCATCGATGTAGAACGTGTCCTGCATCTCTCGTGCCGGATGATCCTGCGGGACGAAGAGCGTATCAAGATCGCGGAACGCTGTGTGGATGTGATCGCCCGTCATCTCCTTGAATCCCAGCTCAAGCCAGATCTGCTTGATGTATCGTATGGATTGATTGACGAAGTGGGCTTTTCCCGGATATGTCTTTGGGACATGCGCCTTGACATCGTATGGTCGGAAGTCTGCGTTCTTCCATTTGCCTTTTGTGATCATCTCAGGCGTGAGTTTCCCGACCTGCTTCGTGTTGAGCTTTTTCATGTCAACCGTATCCAGGAACTTCTTCCCTTCTTTCGTGAGCGTGATGGTCCTGTCCTTCTTCTTGTCAATCTTGATGATCTGCTTTCTTTTTTTTAGTTCATCATAGGCATACTTTTCCTCATCGCTGAGCTTTGCAGCTTCTTTTGGAAACGTGTTTTTCAGAAACTTCTCTTCAAGGCTTTCCTGGTCAAGCAGCTTCTTGCCGAAATCGGTTAGCGTAAACCTGAGCTCTTTTCCTTCTTTTGTGATGTCGACAGCAAACTTTTTCTTCAGTGTCCCTATGCAGATATTCATCTCGTTGCGGTCAAGACCTGAATGCTCGGTAATCTCGCTCATGGGGACATTCGTCTTATCCAGCTTCTTCAGCGTCTCAAGGAACCGTCGTTCAGGAAGGCCGTTCGCCGCATAGCGCTCGCCGTTGCTGTCAAGAAGGATGATATCCTTGCTCTCTTCTTTGAGCTCGAGAAGATCCTTGTTCGAGAGCCACTGCAGCGCGCGAAGAACCTCTACTTCCTTCATGTCTGATTCAGAAAGGACCGTGTCGTAGTCCTGCGTCTTTTTCAGGACAGGGAGAAGCCTTCTCTCAAGCGGATGAAGGGACTGCAGGATATCCATGGAGAAGAAAAGTTATCTGCTATATAAAAAAGTTGTCAAAATGTGTTGGAAAAGATAGAGAAAAAACCAAAGGGATTTATTCCTCTTCGTTCATGCCAGCTTCCTTGAGCTCTTCTTCCATCTCTTTGGCTTCCTTCTTGGTCATAGGAGCCTTGTCGCCGATCTCTTCCATCTCGTTCCATGCAAGATCGAACAGTTGACGAAGAGCGTTTGCGAAGAATGGGGTATTGACCCAGATGCCGACGTCGTATGTCGGATGGACATCTGCATCATTCATTACCATGAAGACGAGCTCTTTTCCATCGACGATGCAGAATCGTCCGGTATGTACATCTGTATGCTTGACCTGCGCGACTTCTTTGATGTCTTTTACAGCATCCATTGCCTCTTCGGTGATCGGTGCTGCAATCCTGACATCTACGCCGCGCTTCTGAAGTTCTTCAAACGTCGTCTTGAGCCCTTCGACCTTTCTGATAAAACCAGGAGTTGTCGTAAGGATGACGACAGAATCTTCTGCGTTGCGCACGGTCAGTTCAAGATGGTTGTACAGGTTGTGACGTCCTCGAAGGCTGCCTGAAAGTTCTGCAGGTTCGATGAGTTCGACTCCTTGTGAATGGAGTGTGTTCAGTTCGGAGAGAAGTTCAGTATCTTTCAGTTCGTTAAGGAGCCCTACTTTCTCTTCAGCTTCCTGGCGCATATTCTTCTTGACACGCTCAAGGACTTCGGTAGGAGGGACGGCGATATACTTGATAGGCTTTCCAAGCTTCATGACGACGAATCCCTTTTTCTCAAGAGACTCAAGAACATC
>JBMCSP010000023.1:0-8393 GCA_048624455.1 Nanobdellota archaeon | reverse complement strand
GCTTTTCTTTTGCATCTGGAGGGTATGCTGCATCTGGTGGACCGCAAAGTATGTGTTCTTGTAGTCGATATTGAGCTGTTTTGCGATCTCTCTTATAGAGAACGCGTCAGTCCTATGTTCTGTCAGGAACGTGAGGATCCTGAGCTTGTTTTCTTTTTTTACCATAATGTTATGGTTGTTTGACCATATATATAAACTTTTTTTGTTTTCGTTAGTTTCTTGATGTAGATAAACCCTGTTTAGGTCTGTCCAGTGTCTTGTAAGAAAGAGTCATTTTCATCTCGTCTTTTTTCGTAATACGCTCAACCTTTTCCTTATATCATTTATCTCTTGTTCTGTAAGGTTATGTGCTATCTGCCTACATTTTGCAAGAAATGAAGCGCATTCAGTTGTCATCATGTTGTATATCTCATCGGAGACATTTCTGTCTGAATAATACTGTGCATCTATCCTTGCTTTTTGTGATGTTTCTAACAGATGAATATCTTTTTCTGTGAAATGATCTTTCAAAAATATTTTCATGAAATTGATGGTGCAGGAATGGATCTCACACTTTACTCCTATCTTTTGAAGTATTGCATACAGAGAAAAGTACATAGCATAATACGATGATGAGATTTCCCAGTCTCTATTGTCTTCTAATGATGCTACTGCTCGCAGTGAGTCTTCTGCTTTTTTTAGATACGCATCTTTCAGGTTTTCGTTTGGTTCTACTATTTCGATACCATTTTTTTGTTGCAAGCACCAGCGTATCTTATTCATGGAACATCTCCTCAACAAATAGTTCTGCATTCTTTAGGATGATATGATCTTTCATCACTTCTTGCATGAGTATATCCCGCTTTACTTCAGGATATATCTTCAGGCTTATGTCTTTTCGATATATCTTTGCGATCTTGTCTATCTGTTCTTCATCACAACTCCCTATTATCAGCACATCAATATCTGAATCTTTTTTTGGGGTTCCTTTCGCATAGCTTCCGAATAGTACTGCTACCCCTTTGATATGTGGGCTGATCTTTGTTGATATCTCATGTAGCAATGGTTGTTGTTTGTAGAATCGTATTGTCCTCATATGCTCTGCTGCAATGATGAAGTGTCTTACGATCTCTGCATTATCTCTGTTTAGGAAGTAAAGCCTATTTTTCCCCTGTGTTGTGCTTTTCAGGATATGTTCTTGCTCAAGTAGATTCAGGTGGTTTGCTACGGTTTTCTGGTTGAGATCCTTTTTCTTGGCGATAGCACTTCCCGTGGACTGCATCGAATAATCTCCTAGCCACTCTTCGATGACGCTGAAGTTTGTGTTTAGTAACATCTTACTTATGTTAGTAAAAAGTTATTTATAAATCTTTCTTAAGTTTTGTCCTGTTATTTCTTTGGATGTAGATAAACCTTGTTTGGGTATGTCTAGTGTCTTATGAGAAGTTTCAGAGAAGATTGAAAAGATGCGGTTCTTATTTGATGAAGAAGAGGAGTTTTTGGCACTGCGTTCCCGACATGTACTTGGACTTGGTGAGGAGTGTCATCTTAATCAGAATTTAATCGGTCGACTATCTTTTTTGTGAAAGCTATCACATTTTGCGCATATTCTTCATCTAACAGAGTTCCATAGTAAAGCATGCCATTTCTGAAATATCGTAGCTGGTCAGCAAATTGCACTTCTTTATCGCCAGAACAAGTTCACAAAAAAGAAATGAAAATAAAGAGAAATGAACTAAGTCATTAGTTTCACAGTGTAAAAACTATTCTCCATAAAGCTTGAAGAAATCTTTAGATTAACAACCTCAAGATTCTCAGGTGCATCGAATACTATTTTCCCTTTTTTAACAATCCCTGGATTGATTTGGTCAAACAGAATATAGGAGTTATCTTCTAAGAACATTGCTGCACCAGTATCTGCAGAAAATTCTCTTCCTTGACCATCAACAAGCTTAATGAATGAATCGCTCAAATATTCTGCGGTATCGTCGAGGTTCTCAACTTCAACATCAAGAACATAATAGATGCCATCTGCTTCAGAACCCATTAAAGTATCACCAATATATTCCCCAATTTGTCTTCGCGTGGTGTATCCTTTTATAGTCCATTCAAATGATCCTGCACGTATAGGCTCATCTAAAGAAAATACTTCTGGTTCAGATGGTTGACTTTCTTGTTGTGCTCCATCATTTAAGACATCACCTTGAGAATTCGTATTGCTTGACGGGTCAGAATTTCCATCATTATTTCCTAAACTTCCAAAAAATCCAAGAACTAAAACAATAGCAATCCAAACCCATACTTTTTTGTACCATGGTTTTGATTTATTTTTACTCATTGCGCATCACATCAAAATTTGATAAGGATTTGATAAGGATATATTACTTCAGATGTGTATAAATCTTTCTCTATTTCTCTATATATGTTCCTTAAGAAATATATATTTTCAGGAGCGTCAGGAGCGGGCTTCGGATATGTGCCTAATTCTTTTTCCCTGAAGCCTGAGTGTCCGTGCCCTATAAGGGTACTCCTTTGGAGCAGGACCCATCCCTCGCGGCGTCCCATGTTCAATCGCAACAATCCGACCTTAAGCCGCTCCTTCTGCACCAAAATCACCTGCTCCACCCAACAACTTTTATAAACAAAAACCCATTCATCCACATCATGGATCTGCCCAAAAGATACAACCCGCACGAGACAGAAGAGAAGTGGAGACAGCACTGGGAAAAAAACCAGACGTACAAGTTCAACAAAGACACGAAAAAACCGGTATTCTCTGTCGACACACCTCCACCGACAGTCTCAGGGAAGATGCATATCGGACACGCATTCTCATTCAGCCAACAGGATTTCATACAGCGCTACAAGCGCATGAAAGGATTTGAGACGTTCGTCCCGTTCGGCACAGACGACAACGGTCTCGCGACAGAACGGCTCATCGAGAAGACGAAAGGGGTCAAGGCGACAAAGATGGAGCGCGAAGAGTTCATCAAGCTCTGCTTAAAGACTCTTGAAGAAGAGCTCAGGCCTGAATATATAAAGGACTGGAAGCGCATCGGATTCTCTGCGGATTTCAATATATACTACTCAACCATCAACGACACATCCAGAAAGATTTCCCAGAAAGCGTTCCTCGATCTCGTCAAGAAAGACCGCGTCTACCGAAAAGCCAGCCCCGTCATGTGGGACCCGGTCATGCAGACAGCATTGTCGCAGGTCGAGGTCCAAGACAAGGAGATGAAGAGCACATTCAACGATATCGCATTCAAGACACAGGACGGCAACACCATAAAAGTCGCGACGACACGGCCTGAACTCCTCAGCGCATGCGTCGCAGTCTTTGTCCATCCCGACGACGAGCGATACAAAGATCTCATCAACCAAACACTCATCGTACCATACTATCATTTCGAAGTCCCCGTCAAAGCAGACGAGAGAGCAGATCCAGAGAAAGGGACAGGCGTCGTCATGTGCTGCACCTTCGGCGACCAGACAGACATAGAATGGTACAAGGCGCATGACCTGCCACTTAAAGAAGCGATCACCGCAGACGGCAGGATGACCAAGATAGCAGGCGACCTTGAAGGGCTCACGATAAAAGAAGCACGAAAAGCCATCATAGAAACGATGAAGGAGTCCGGCGAACTCCTCGACCAGAAGGAGATCAACCACATGGTCAACGTAGGAGAGCGAAGCGGCGCAGAGATCGAGTTCCTTAATTCCATGCAGTGGTATATCAGATACCTTGACCTTAAGGATGAGTTCCTGAAAAGAGGCAATGAGCTCAACTGGTTCCCTGACCACATGAAGAACCGGTACACGAACTGGATCGACGGCCTGCAGTGGGACTGGTGCATCTCAAGACAACGCTTCTTTGGCGTCCCGTTCCCGGTCTGGTACGATAAGAAGACAGGAGAGCCGATCTTTGCAAAAGAATCGCAGCTTCCGGTCGACCCCCTCAATGATCTTCCTGAAGGATACACGAAAGACGATGTCATCCCTGACACCGATGTCCTGGATACCTGGGCGACATCATCACTGTCACCGCATCTTGCAGCTGATCTTTTCGAGGGCCATGAGATCTATAAGAAGATCTATCCGATGGACCTGCGGCCGCAGGCGCATGATATCATCACGTTCTGGCTCTTCAACACAGTCGTACGCTCCCACCTCCATGACAACACGCTGCCTTGGAAGGATACGATCATCTCAGGCTGGGCGCTCGCGCCGAACGGCAAGAAGATGTCAAAATCCAAAGGCAACGCGATAGCGCCGCAGGACATGATCGAGAAGTACGCAGCAGATTCATTACGATTCTGGGCCGCGACAGCAAAGCTCGGCGAGGATGTCCCGACGCAGGACAAGGATTTCCAGAACGGGACAAAGCTGGTCACAAAGATATTCAACGCATCCAAGTTCGCGCTGATGCATCTTGAGGACTACGATCCGGCAAAAGAAACAGATACTCTCGAAGCCTTCGACCGATGGCTCCTTGCAAAACTCAACAACACGATACAAGAAGCGACAGCAAGCTTTGACGCCTACGAGTACGCGAGAGCAAGACGAGCAGCAGATTCGTTCTTCTGGCAGGACCTCTGCGACAACTATCTGGAGATCGCAAAAGACAGGCTATACAATCCTGAAGAGCGAGGAAACAACCAAAGAACTGCAGCGCAGAAAGCCCTGCATACATCGCTGAGATCCATCCTCAAGCTCTACGCGCCGATCCTTCCCTTCATCACCGAGGAAGTCTATTCCTGGAAGTTCAGGGATGAAGAGAAGCAGGAAAGCATCCATACGAGCGCATGGCCGGAAGTAAGCAACACCTTCATCGATGAAAGCATTGAGAAAGCAGGCGATGCAGCGATCGCAGTCATCCAGGAAGTCAGGAAGCACAAGGCGCAGGAACAGATGTCCATGAAAGCAGAGCTTGCAAAGATCATTGTCACGACAGAAGAAGACCTCACCGGTTTCATCGACGATCTCAAGGCTACGACAAAGGCCAAGGATATCGAGGTCAAGAAGGGCGAGTTTTCGGTCAAGATTCAGAAGTGATAGATGTCATCATGATGCGCGTAGTCTAGAATCCTGACAACATTATCTTTAATCACATAAATGAGAACAAAAGAACTGTCAATATGGACTCTTCTTCGTCCTTTCATATCGCCGCACAATGGTTTGAAATGATACGGATTCTCAAGAATCTGCCCAATCTTCTTATCGATAATCTCAAGTTGTTTCTTGTCCTTCTTCCCTAACTTTGCAAACACCTTTTCAACGGCGTCCTCAAACTCAAGATCATACATCCTTGTACCGGTCCATCAATGAACCTTTGACCTTGATGAATTTTCCATATTTTTGGATTCTATCAAGCTTCTCCAGATACTCCTTGCGGACCATCGGCTCTTCTTCAATCTGAGCTTTCATGAACATATCGATCTGTTTGCTCATGCTGAGCCCCATGTCTTTGCAATAGCTGGAAAATTTTGCATAAGTTTCCTCATCCACATTAAAGGTCTTTATTGTCATTGATCATATAATGTTAAATAACTTTATTTAAATTTTTTGTATAGAGAAAACAGGATTTCGACTTTATATGCGTTGCCTAAGAATTTTCGGAAAGTTTTCCTATGTGCTACATAATTGTACCATATGCTACAAAAATATACTACCCACTAAACCCGTCGAATTCGACAGGATTGACTTCTGAACAATACTTTATTATACTTCTGTTCTCACGTCCTTACCATGGGAGATATCCAGGAGAACAAGTGCGGCATCTGTCTGACCCATTCCCTCCACGACCTCTACTCATTTCTGAAAGCATTACAGCACAGGGGACGCGAAGCAGTAGGGATAGCAGGCATCAGCAGAGACCGCATCGATGTCATGAAATGGGCGGGACCGCTGCAGACGTTCGACCTGAAGACGATCATCCACAATTTCCACCAGATCACCAGAGGTCACTCTCATAAGACGTTCCTCGGCCATGTCCGCTACGCGACCAGAGGGAGAAAAGATCGCATCCTCGAAGACGCCCACCCGATCACCATAGGCGGAAAAGAGATACACCGGGGAAACCATACCTATATCCTTGACTGCGACGCGATCGCAATCCATAACGGCCAGATCGATACAGGACCCCTGCTCAAAAAGATAGAGATAACAGATCCGCAGCCCGACACCCAGGCGCTTCTCCATTACGCACTCAAGCGCGGCTACCACTCTATCCCTAAAGAGATCCCGGGCTCATACACGTTCATCTACGTCCAGAAAGGCAAGAACTATGTCACGATCCTCCGCGACAAGCACGGTATGATGCCCGCTACGTTAGGAGAGAAGGATGGACGCATCGTCTTCTCCTCTGAAGACATAGCGCTGCGAAAGAACGGAGCGCTCGTCAAAAAAGATATGGAGCCTGGCAGTGCGTATCTTGTCTCCCTCACCGGCCAGAAGGCGAAGCATCACTTGGAAGAGGAGAATAGAAAGCATTGCTTTTTCCAATGGAACTACATAGGCGACTCGCAGAGCACGATAGAAGCTGTTTCAGTATCAACAGTAAGACGAAAATTAGGAGAAGCGCTGGCACTGCACGCAAGACCAAATGTCGATCTCGTCACGTTCGTCCCTAGATGCCCCGAGACCGCTGCAGAAAGCTATGCGGAAGCAAGGAACATCCCATTCCTCCATGTCTTCTACAAGCCAAGAAGCGAACGATCCTTTCAGGGACCAACCAGCGAAGAGCGGAGATCATCCATAATGAGCAACCTCTACATCTATCCAATCATCAACGGGCAGCCAAGCCATGAGTTCCTCAAAGGAAAACGTGTAGCGATGGTCGATGACAGCATCATCAGAGGAAACAACGCAAAACATGCACGGGATCTTCTCCTTGAGCAGGGCGCAGGCGAAGTCCATCTGCTGAGCTATACACCAAAGGTCGGCATCATCGGCAAAGACAACAAGAAGAGAGGCTGTACGTTCGGGATCGACATGCCTCCCGATGACGATTTCATAGCAAGAGAAAAGACAGACGAAGAGATCACTGAAGCCATGGGCATGCATGTCCATTACATGCCCTATGAAGCGATGCTTGATGCCTTTGAGGATTGCGGTATGCCAAGAGAACACTTATGCCATTATTGCATCGGAGGAGAGCACCCGTTCACTGGTCGGTGAACGTCCGATAGACTTCAATGAATCGCCTGATGTCATCGTAGTGCTTCTCCTTGAGCCACTCAAACTTCTTCATCGCGTTCACGCGTCCTCCAAGACGCTCGTTCTCGCGGAGGATGCGGTCATAGAACCGTGTCGCAGCATCTACCTTGATATCGACAGCGCGCTTTTCAAGGACCGCAGCACCTTCTTCCTTATCCCTGGCTATTCCCATGTAGAATACGAATGGGGTCCGTATCGTTATCCGCGGAGCGAGGAACGTGGAAAGGTGCCCGTAATAATCCCTATCGAAATCCTTGCTGACAAGCGCCTTGACAAAATACATACGTCCCAACCGCCCCTTGAGATATGAGATGGAAGGCATCATCCGTGCAGCATCATCGACATCACCCACAGAAAGCAGAGCATGGAAAAGACCGCTGGCTTCAAGGAGGCCATCAAGACTTGCAGAGAGAAGCGTATCAAGATCTTCATCCAAAGAACCATAGGCTGTGTAGGAAAACTCCATGAGAGTGATCAGCGCAGCTTGCAGACAAAGAACGCATGATCCTGCTCGAACGGCTCAAGCGTCCGCCAGTCAAGGATCTCAAGCCTCTCGGCAAGTTTCTTCTCGACCTGTCTAAATATCATCTTCGGCTTCTTCGTGACATCGATGCTGCGCGATTTGCAGGAAAGCAGAGCGATACCGCCTCTCTTCAAAAAGCGAAGATTCTTCAAGAAGATGTCGACCTGCTCACGCTGGGCGATATCCTGGAACAGGATATCCGTACCTGAGACAAGCGATTCGAACGATCGCATCTTGTTCGCATCACCAAGAAGCGGTGCGATGTTCTTTCGCTCCCGTCCAAGGAAATAGAGATCACGGACGACACGCGGAGCGAAATCAAGAGCGAAGACAAATCCCTCCTCGACGATATCAGAAACATGGCTGACCGTCGTCCCGGAAGCAGCCCCTAGATAGAGCCAGACGTCGTCTTTCTTGAGCTTTGGTATCTTCATATTTTTCGCCAAGGCTGCACCGAGCTTTGAGCGCTTCGGGTCCCAGTGCCTATACTCGATCCCTTTCTCAGAGACGAGGCGTTCACCATAGACCTCTGTCCCAGGAATCCTGTTGACCGTGCAGAGCTTGCGCCGGTCAAGGAAGACGTTGTCATGGCGCACCGGTTTCATGGGAACTGCCCCTCCAACGCTTCTCTCATCTCATAACCCTTATACTCCTCGCCGCCGAAATAATCGAT
>JBMCSP010000022.1:0-8669 GCA_048624455.1 Nanobdellota archaeon | reverse complement strand
ATGGCATTCTTATCTTGTTCTATGCTTACCACCCAACAACAATAATGATGCATGTCCCTTAAATACTTTTTCATGTCACAAGCCAATGATAAATGAAATGTGATTAATGCATCGAGTATGTATCGCATGAAAGACAGCACAAGGGACTCGATCCATCTGCTATTTGGCCTTTGCAGCAAGCTTGCTGAACTGTTCTGCGTAAGCTTCTATCTTTTTCTGGTCACGAAGATCGTTTTTCTCGGTAAGATTGAGCTTGAGGCCGTGGTTTTTCTCCATGTCTTTTGCCGCTGCCTTGAGCATCATCCGATCTAGGAACCCTAGTGGAGAATTCTTTGAGAAATCCAGGATCGGGCCGAAAGCCTCAAAGATATCTGCCTTCAGGCCGATCTGCCTGACAACATCATCTAAGTACAGCCTTTTCGCCTCCTCATGCTTGACCAGGGCAGTGGCAGAGCAGACGAAAAGACCGAGCGTCTTGTGGGCAAGGACGTCTTTGTGCTCTTCAAGAAATTTTCGCGCATGACGGGTCCATCTTCCGACCTTGATGCCTGAAGCGACGATGACTCCATCAAATGAGGACGGGTCAGGATGCGCCTTGGTAAGATCGGCGAGCTTGACGGTATGCTTCCTGCGCAGGCTGACTGCGATCTGCTGTGCGGTCTCTCGTGTCGCCCCGTAGCGGGATCCATATGCAAGTAATATTGATGCCATGGATATGTGAAAATCTTTTCATTTATTAAAGTGTGTTTTCAGGTAGCGGGCGCAGCGAAGTGAAAAGATGATCAACATATGATAGACAAAAAGAATAAGTCAAAAAAGAAATATCACAGGAGCGAGCGTGCTTTTGCGATATGATTGGCGACCTCTTCGCCTTTCTTGGTCAGCGACAATAGCTTGAGCCGCCCTTGCTTCTCAAATTTCATGAGGCCTGATTTTTCCATCTCCTGCAGTATCTTGACGACATGGGAATAGGTGCAGTCGATCTGTTTAGCGAGGGAAGATGCATAGATGTTTCCCTTTGAGTTCTTCAGCGTGATCAGCATCATCGCAGGCTTTTCGCGGAAAATGACATTGAATATTTTTTCATCAACCATGTGTTGTACCCCGTAATCGTATACACCTCTTTTTGGGCACTTCCTTGCAGAAGTATGAAAGTATGTTCTCAAACATATAAATTGAGGAAATGGTGTCAGAATCATTGTTTTATATAAAAAAGTTTCTAAAATAAATTTCTCATTGTGTATTTTTGATGACGAAAACGTTACAATATGGTGACGAAAAATACTCGAGTGAGTCGAGTGAGCATTGTGTGCCACAAGACACCCTCGCGAAATTTTTATATAGGGACCTGGATACGTCTTTGTGATGACGAGGCTTTTCCCGTATTCTACGATACGTCCCATCCAAGAGGAGTTCATAGAGACCGTAGAGGAAGCGCTCGCAGAAGGGAGGCATCTGCTGGCCCACGCGCCGACAGGACTTGGAAAGACGGTCGCATCCCTTGCACCTGCTCTTGAATACGCGCTTGAGAACGAGAAGGTCATCTTCTTCCTCACCTCACGCCATACGCAGCACAAGATCGCGATCGAGACGCTGCAAAAGATCAAAGAGACCAAAGACATAGAATTCAATGTCGTCGATTTCATCGGCAAGAAGAATATGTGCCTGGTCTCCGGCGCGCAGGCGCTCTCCTCTGGCGAGTTCTTCGAGTACTGCCGGACGGTGAGCAAGAAGGACTACACCTGCCCATTCTACGTCAATACGCGAAAGACTGACGGAAAGCCGACATTGAGGGCAGAAGCAGCGCTTGAGACGGTGAAGAATATGGATCTTGACAGCATCATGGAATTCTCCAATGAAAAAAAGTTCTGTCCGTATGAACTCTCTCTTCTCCTCTCCCAGAAAGCGACAGTTATCGTCTGCGACTATTATTATATCTTCAACGACAGCATACGCAATATGCTCCTGAACAAGATGGAGAAGGACATCTCTGAGGCGATCATCATCGTCGATGAGGCCCATAACCTGCCGTTTCGGATACGCGATCTCATGACCGAAAAGACAACCTCCAACCTCATGAAACGGGCGGCGAAAGAAGCAGAGAAATATCAGTTCGGTGATATCGCGGCAAAGATGGCCGACATCGCGGAGAAGGTCGAAGAGCTCGGTGCATCAATGGCGATCGATGACGAAGCACGGATCACGAAACAGCAGCTCTCTCGCATCGTTGAACGGACGGTGAACGGGACGGATGTTTTCCTTGAAGAGCTTGAGGATGCAGCAGATACGGTAAGGGAGAACCAGAAGATGTCTTTCATGGGATCGTTCGCGGTCTTCATGCGAAGCTGGCAGGGAGATGATGACGGCTACGCACGCATCATCGCAAAAAAAGAAGGACTGACTGAACCCAACACTATCATCTCCTACCGCTGCCTTGACCCGAGCGTCGTCTCAAGAAATATCATCACCAGCTCCTATTCGACGATCCTCATGTCCGCGATCTCCTCGAGATCAATGATCCCATCGTCAAGACGTTTGACAGCCCGTTCCCAAAAGAGAACAGGCTCAACCTCATCATCCCTGGCGTCACTACCAAGTTCACCCAGCGGACCGACAGACAATTCCAGAAGATAGCCCAGATCTGTGCAGGAATAACGAACAACGTCCCTGGCAATTCAGCCATCTTCTTCCCAAGTTATGCTCTCCGCGACAAAGTCAATACGTATTTCACGATCGAGTCATCAAAATCCCAGCTCGTCGAGCAGAGCGGTATGAGCTCACAGGAAAAAGAAGAGATCCTTGAGAAGCTTGAGGGCTACAAGGAGAGCGGCATTGTCCTCCTTGGCGCATCATCAGGCAACTTCGGAGAAGGGGTCGATTTTCCCGGCGACCTGCTCAAGTGCGTCATCGTGGTCGGCCTTCCCCTTACCTCGCCAGACCTGGAAACCAGAGAGACGATAGAATATTATGACAGAAAATTCGGCAAGGGCTGGAATTACGGCTATGTCTTTCCTGCATTCAACAAGACGCTGCAGAACGCAGGACGCTGCATCAGGTCAGAGACCGATAAAGGTGCAGTTGTCTTCCTTGACCAGCGCTACACCTTGCCGCAGTATTTCTCATGCTTCCCTGACGACATCAGCATCAAGATAACGAGAGACTATGAGAAAGAGATCATCTCATTCTTCAACGGCGGACTCCAGCAGAAGCTTGTGGAAGAAGATATCTAGATTGGATCTCAGCTCCAGAACAAATACCAGAAAAGCACGGCAACTCCTATATTGAGCAGATAACCAAAAGGAACGATCTTTTTCTTGCCGATGCGTATCCATGGATAGTAGTCAGAAAAGCTCGTCCAAAATTCTTTGAGCTTCACTTCAGGATTGACGACGTACCACATGAAGTCTTCAAGGATCATCCCTGAGAAATATGCGCTGACGAGCATCCCGAAGAGGCGGATATCCCAGCCGGTGATCAAAAGAGGCAAAGAGAGCAACAAAGGGAACATGACGGCGAACAAAAAGAAGTGATAGCCGGTGACGACGAATGATTTGCCAAAAACGAATTTCCAGCCAAGCTTTTTCTTCGCCCAGCTGTTGCGGCCTTCGACATAGGCTTCCCAGAATGCCATGGCGATCATCGCTGCATAGATCCAGACAAAGATGAGAAACGTATTCATGTCTACGATTCAGCGGGCCGGAGAATTATAAATGTTGCGGAAAGACAAAAAAGTTTAGAGGGACTTATACCATCGAAGCCCCTGCTTCTCAAAACCAAGATCCTCAAGAACACCGCTCCGATAGTCCGTCATGACAGGTACTGTCCTTATCTCTTTGCAGCCGAGCTCTTTTGCAAGATGCTCTGCTGCACGGTAGTGCCTTTTTGAGAATTCATCTATATGATGATCATCATTATAAGCGCGAAACCCTGGCTTGTGCTCTCCGACAAGATGAATATCGAGATCGTCGATGGCGTATTGCCCATCATTGCGTCTCAGCCTGAACTGAAGCGCTGAGAACCTATCTTCAGGCCCGATCCCTGTTATCCGAAAGACATCTTCCCCGACAGAATATGACTTGACGTCATAATCCCAGCTTCGAGGGACCTGCTTCGCCTCAACATGCTTGACAACAGGCTTATCCAGGTTGTTTTCCTTGAGCGCTTCAACGACCGCATATGCGATATCTGTGCTTACGATTCTTTGTCTCATGGTTCAGGGCGACGGCCTGCCTTTTTTAAAAGTTATCCTTTAAGCAGATGTTTTAAATAGGTCATCATCTCCTTGGAAAGCATGATTGTTGATGATAAGACATTCTTTGAGAATCTCCTATCCAAATTCCCAGACCAGGATCTCTCCTTTGTCAAGTCTCTCAAGCGGACATACAACTCAGGGACTGCTGTCGTCAAGAACATGAAGCTCGGCGGCCGCCTCGAAGTCATCAAGTATCTCCATTCCCATGAACCGCTGACACAAGAGAAGTTCAAGCATGAAGGGATCCTTCTCAGCATCTCAGAACACCACAACATCCCAAAGATCTATGACATCCTCAGACTAGATGATCTTATCCTCTTCAGGACGCAGTATGTTGAAGGGTTTTCGCTTGCAGAGATCCTTGATCACTGCAGAGAAAAAAAGATGATGATCCCGAAGAATGTGGCCACGCACATCGTTTCAGATATAGCTCACGCGCTGGAATATGCACATCAGGACGTCACTTATGAGGGAAGGCACATCCCCCTCCTTCATAGAGATGTCAAGCCATCCAACATAATGATCTCTGTAAGCAAGCACCATGGCAAGAAGCTCGGGAGCAGATTCATGAACCTTTTCCTGAAGAACAAGATCACAAGCCACCTGATAGATTTCGGCATCGCAGAATTCCAGGACAGGATCCATGATGGCCACAGGAAGGAAGGGACTCACATCTATAAAGCTCCTGAACAGCACACGACAGAGAAAGAGCTCACATGGCGTACTGATTTCTACCAGCTCATGATCGTCTACACCGAGATGCTCACATTGAAAAAGCCGCACAGTCATGCGACTGAGAGAGGTGCAGTCCCTGTCCCAAAAGGGATACCAAAAAAGATCGCCCGCATCATCGAGAAAGGGACCAGCAAGGAACACCAAGGATTCAAGAAAGAAGAAGAGGCGGTCAATGATCTGGAGAAGCTACATCGGCACATGGTCATCAAAGACATATGGGATGAATTCAAGATACCGGTTAGCGTAGCCATCATCTTTTTCATCATGGTCGGGTTCACTTATGGAGGATATGCTGCCTGGGATCATGCGACGCAGAGCATAGATGCGCATATCAGACGATGGGAAAACGATCCTCCTTCTGATCTGCAGGAGGCATTCCAGCGTCTTGAGCCGTTGCAGAAGCGTGCGTTTCGCAAGAAATATTATGATCCTCTGATGGAAGGCGAGTTTCGCGACAATGAGGGGAATCTTGCCTACCCTGTCTATGTCGATGCGCAGGGTCACTGGGCGATGGTCGGTGCAGACCATGAGGATGCCGGCTACTTTGCAGGACTGCTCTTCAAGGCCCATATGCGCTGGCCCGACGAGTTTCCCGGGCTTAAAAAGAAAGCTGTCGCCTATGCTGATGCGATCGCAGACCTTGAGATCGATCTTGCCAAGGTAGACAAGTACTATTATGCCCTCATCCCTGCGTATGAAGCTACTGGCGATGAGAAATATGCTGATGTCTTGAGAGATGCAAACACAAGGATCATCAATGTCATCCCTATGCGTCAAGGCCACACATCTATTGACGATATCTATAATCTGCACAACATCCTTCGAACCGGATTTGTCAATTCAACACAGACAAGAATAATCAAAGAGAAAGCGGATAGCTTCTTCAAGGAGAATCTTGACCGATCTGGATTCATGTATGTCACTGCACTGAGCAATTTCACCATACCAAGCGGTGTCAAACTTCCCGACGAGAAACATGGGCGGATATCAACACCACTTGATGGAAGTCTTGCCGGTTCAGTTGCGAGAAGCACAATGGTCAGCTTTGATCTGAGAAATCACACAAGCGTTTTCACACGGAACTATCTGGAGGCACTAGCACTTGCAGCCACCACGGGAGATACAGAAAAAAGACTCCTTGCGCAAACATACATGAACTTATCAGAAGAGTCAGATGGATTGTTCTTATTCAACGACGGCTATAATCTCAACGACAGCATTGCAGATACTAAAGCGATGCGCATCCGCCACATATGCAATGGAACTGACGAGTGGCTACTTGAAAAATTGTATGCGCTCATCACCAACAGAATATTGAGGGAAGATGCTCAGGGAATCGTGGCAGCAAGTCCGTACATAGAGAACAGCTTATACCCAAATAATGATGAAAATAAAAAATCAACAGTAGTTTCTGAAGCAGACTATCACTTCATCTCGTTAGAGAACTAGCAGCATTGCAGGTCGTATGTCTGCAGACCGCTAGCGCACCATGCACTAGGTTCACAGCCTTGCGTACTCATGTCGCCAGCAGAGACATCCAATGCTACTTCAGAATCGCCTACGCCAAACGCTTCAGCGCCGACACGAAGACCTACGACAAGCGTCGCAACGACTAGCAGTGCTACAAATACTTTCAAAACAGTTGTTTTTTTCATATCTAACCACCCAACAAATTGTCTATATTATGCACATCGTAACATACACAATATGATATATATTTTTAAAAGAAACTATTTTTAAGCGTTATTGCCCGAGTGGGATAACATCAAACATAGAGCGACAGGATATGAAGGGAAAGATCATTGATACGCTTGTATGTATAATGAAGGTAGAACCAGTGGCCGTTGGAAGTATCTTTCTTCATCTCATCCTCAAGAGCCCCTATGACTTGCGTCGAGGCGGTCAGCAGATCATCATAGTTCTCTAAAGAGAAATTATAGAAAAGATCATACGTTCTCTTGAAGAGATCGATGACCTCCCGAGTAGTCTTGAGAAACGGTTCAAGATCTTCAGGCTTTTTCTCGAGCGCGTACTTGTTCAGGCGTTCAAGCTCATCAGCTATAGACGTCGTTATGACGACGACAGCAAAACGGAATGGAGTGTCCAGTTCAGCAGCAGTCTCGGCGATGATGCGCTGGCAGAAATTAGCGATCCTGTCGATAGAGGCTTTGTGGAGCAGATGGGTCTGTGTCACCTCATCATCAGGCGAGGAGAGAATCTCATAGATCTTCTCTGCGTATTCTATAGTGATAAGGAAAAGACGCCGAACCAGATTATCGAACTGGTTCTTTTCAGGGATCGAGACATTCCTGATCGTCGTATACGATTCGGTCTGCTTGATGATCTCGTAGCCGAAATGCATCTCGTGGAGAAATTTATGTATCATCCGTTCTATCTGAGACGAATCATGGTGGAGCTTGATCTCATCGTATCCCCGTCTATGCAATGCATAGAGCAGATTCTTTGCGGTGTCGTCAGAAAGGCCGACAAAAGATACCTCTTTCGTTTTCACGCTCTTCCCGTCGCTTGGCGGATTGACGACCAAAGACGGTCCCTGCTGGCTGACATCCACCTCATCGCCTTTGTGCACAGAGAATTGCTTGACCCACACAGAAGGGAGCGATATGGAAAGGCTCGATGGCCCATGCAACACGACACGTCGTTTCATGAAGCAATCTACAATGGCATGGATTATATAAACATTGTGGATATAAGAGGTAAAAAATCATGATAATATATATTATATCAAGATGAAATATAAAAGACAAGTCACAAAGAAATTAATCTGCTGGTGGTACAAATGCATGTGTTGGGACATCTAACTTTAAGGGAGGTTGCCGAGAATGGGTAAAATATTGGCGTCGAGACGAAAGATGGATAACGAAAGCAAGATAATACTCGAAGTGGAAGTAGACTCAGATGAGGCGCGGATGCTTCAGGGAAACTATGATGACATACATGTCATATCTGAAAAAGTCGCTGACTTCGAATCGAATATCGCGACCAGAGGCAGGAATTCTGCTACAAAGTATTTCCTCATCCCGCGGCGTCTGCGTGATTCCATGAATTACAGCAACCTCGTCAATTGCCAGAGGATCGATACGAAGGAAAAGACCCTTTTCGTCTACGTGATCGACAAGAATATGTCAAACGGCCTCATGACACGGATCCGCTGACGCGGTCCTTTTCTTTTTCAGTCCCATTCTTTTTTCTATGCTTTCCGGGACCACGCAGCTGAGAAAGTTATTTAAAGCAGCGTATTCTTAGAACATAGATGAGACGCGTGCAGTACGGCGAGGTCCTTGAGTCGAGTTTTACCCTTCTCAAGAAAAATCTCATCCTTTTCGTGCCAAACCTTCTCATGGTGTTGGTATCTTTTCTTCTTATCATGATCTTCTTTTTCGGATCAGGGATCTCTGAGATGCTCCTCACCAAGCCCTACATCCTGGAAGACAAAGCTGCCCTTGCAAATGCATTCAGCCAGATAAGCAGGCAGGCACCGTTCATCATCACGCTCGTGCTCTGGACCCTCGGAGAGCTTCTTATCGGAGCATTCTTTGCAGTCATGAAGTTCGGCATGATACGAGACACCATAAAGAAAGGAAAGACCAGCCTGAAAAGCGGTGCAGTCTTTGCAGAAAAAAACTATCTCAACTACTGGTTCATACATCTCGTGAGCACA
>JBMCSP010000021.1:0-8714 GCA_048624455.1 Nanobdellota archaeon | reverse complement strand
AACGGCCGATACGGGTGGCCGGGCATCGGCATCAACCTTCAGAAGCTTGCAAAGTGCAAGGGGAAGAAGCGAGAGGTCTACATGCTTATAGAGGATGTCTACGATATTCTCGGAGAAGTTGAAGGGTACGAGCAGGCGAAGAGCGATTCGCTACAGTTCCTTTCGCACTATGCGCAAAACCGCGATGACATAAGGGCCGCATTACGGGGAGAGATCCCGTGGATGGATGCCGTCAGGCGGATGAGCGATCATACTACAGACAACCAATACTGATTATTTGGGGTGGTACAATGGTTAGACGAAGCAAGACAGATACCAGGATGTTCCTCGATATCTCTGAGGAGGATCCTAAAGGTAAGAAGTGGAAAAAGACGGACAAGTGGAAGGACCCGTGGTTCTGATTCCACACCTCTTTTTCTTTTTTTAAGGCAATGTTTTTATATTCTGTTCAATTATAGCTTTTATGGGGTCAGTGAAGAATTCTAAAAAGACCTTGTGCATGCTTCTTTTTGCTGCAGTTGCGGCATCAGTACCTGCCCAGGAGCCTGATGACAGCCTCTATGACAAGGTAAAAGATTATCTTGGTGCTGCAGGGCTTCCGCGCCAGGAGTTCCTTCTCTATGAGGGCATGGGGATTGAGGAGGATGACAGGCTGCAGATTATCCAGGTCTATGCGCTTGAGGATAAGCTTCTCCAGGTTCGCCGGTATATCAGCGATCTTCCTGTACCCCTGGAGGATGGGGAATATATGCTGCTCAGTTCTGCTCCGACTGTCTACATCTATGATGGAAACCGCTATATAGATCCCTTGCTTGATGGCATCAACGGGAACGAACGGCATGAAGAAGCTCCGCGAAGTCGTCGGCGGCCTGATGATGCACAGGATGACGATCAGGCATCAGATTATTCTCAAAGGGTCTGACGCAGCAAGAAACCGCAAAATTTATAAATAAACCCTGCCTGTAACCCCTGTACGAGAGAAAAAGGACGTTGAGCTGAGACGAAAACAGCTGTTCATAATATGATTGTGAGCGAACAAAAATCGCTAAGAGATAAGCGTCTTTTTCTAACGGGATTACCAAAGAAAAAAAGATATATGTCATCTCCTATTAGATGACCGAAAGAGTTGATTACTATGAATGGATCAAAAAAATTTACTGATAAGAAGCCTTTCCGCAGGAACACGAGCGGAAAGCAAGAAGAGTTCAAGAGAACTGAGAAAAAGTTCAATGAGCTTACGAAGGACGATCTGAAGCGAAAGCTCAAGACATCGTTCAGCTGCCGCGTCGAGGAGGTCAAGCAGACATCCGGACCGACAGTTTTCACGTTATATGATGGAAGCAGCACGATCAAGGCTACCGGCTTCATCAAGCCGGGTGCACGTGCGTTTCCTGAACTTGACGTCGGCGTCTTCGCCAGTGTCTTCGCGGAGGTCTCAGACCGAGATGATACGATCGAGCTTGAGATCCGCAATGTACGTTCACTGGACGATGCGGAAACGAAGGAAGTCATGGACAAGATCGAGCACCTTGAGAACGAAAAGGCTGCTCCTGATGATGTCGATTTTTTTGTGGACTCCGAGGTCCTTCAGAAGCTGAAGCCGCGGATCCGGGAAGTTGCACGGGTCATCAAGAAAGCGATCTTTTCCAATCGGCCGATCATCCTCAAGCATCACCATGATGCAGATGGATATTCTTCCGGCATCGCGCTTGAGCGTGCGATCCTCCCCTTGATCAGAGAGCATCACATCAGTGATAATGCTGAGCGCATCTACTACAAGAGGACACCATCGAAGGCTCCGTTCTACGAGTATACCGATGCGGTGAAGGACATCAGTTTCTTCATCGACGACCATAAGAAGTACGGGACGAAGGTTCCGCTGATCATCCTGACCGACAACGGTTCTACCGAAGAGGATCTCCTCTCCATCAAGGCAGTCAAGATCTATGGTGCTGATGTTGTCGTCATCGATCACCATTATCCAGGTGAGCTCAAGGACGGCAAGGTCGCTGTCGATGAGTACGTTGCAGGCCACGTCAATCCATATCTTGAAGGATTCGACAGCACGATGTGTGCAGGCATCCTCTGCAGCGAGGTCGCCCGCTTCATCAACAAGGATACTGAAAACATCAGGCATATCCCTGGCCTTGCAGCGACTGCTGACCGTGTCTTTGGACCTGAAATCGAGAAATACAAGGAGATTACCCGTGAATACGGCTACACTGATGATGACATGAGCATCCTGACTGAGATCATCGACTTTCAGTCGCATTATCTGCGGTTCATGGAGGCACGCGGCTTCGTCAACAGCCTCTTCGGTGAAGAAGACTTCGAGAAGCAGCGTGACATCATGAGGCTCGTCGGAAAAGAGATCAAACAGCGCAATGAGATGACGCTCAAGGCTGCCCGGCATTACATGAATGTTGAGGAAATCGGCGGCAATATTGTCATGACGCTTGATGCTGACAAAGTCACGAGCCGTGGCCAGTTTCCTGCGATCGGAAAGACGGTCGGCATGACGCATGATTCGCTCAAGCAGGAGAATCCCGGCAGGGCGATCATCAGCATGGGACTTGGTCCGGACTTCATCACGCTCAGGATGACTGATGAAGCTGACTTCAAGGTCGGCGAGATTGTCAAGATGCTCCAGGAGAAGGTTCCCTACGGAAGCGTCGATGGCGGTGGTCATGAGCATGCAGGCTCCATCAAGTTCTTGGAAGCTGCACGCACCGAGATCCATGAGATCATCTTCAAGCTGCTCCGCGGAGAGCAGATCTGATTTTTTTCTTTTCTCTTCTTTTTCTGATCTTCATTTTCTCTGTCTTTGAACACAACATTTAAGTTAATCAAGCATGTCCCTGCTCACATGGCTATCCGTTCTCTCTGCAACGATGATAAGGATGGATTCTATACGAAAGAATGGTTTGGACGACGCGAGATCATCTGCGGGACCGATGCGAAACGACAGTTCTCAGATGTACTCTGCAACGGGCTTTCCTCCACGATCAGAAAGGTCGCATGGCTGAAACATTTTTTCCTGATCCATCTTGAAGGCAACAGAAAGATCCTGATAGGACATCAGGACAACGTCCTAAAAGCTGAAAAGAAGGAGATGCTTCGAAGGAGCATCCAAACCATCTCGTTATGCGCTATCGGTTTTCAGACGGATGAGTTTGAGACGATCACTGACAAACTCTCGGCATGGCTCGATACTCACGATCTCGATGCTCTTTTTCGCTCTGTATTCCTTGATGAGGCTTCGGTGATACGAATGGATGGGAAGATTTACAAGAACACACCTATAGCTGACCCCGATGAACGCGCTTTCTACAATTTCGGCGATCCTGCGATACCTTTCCTCTTCATGCAGCAATCTCTTTTCGACGCACATCTGAACAGCAGGTTTCAAATTGATTATGGTGGTGACGATAAGATCGTACAGGTCTATCATAGGGATTTTGAGTGTGCAATGATGGGTTCTCATACAAACATCTCTGGTAGAGGCTCTTTTCTGGATAAGGCAGTATCTGTTTCTGATACGGAAAGAACTCCTTCTGCTAGGAAGTCCTATGAGAGTGTACTCTACGAACGTGATCTTGTCTTTGGCGGCACAGAGAACCTGAGGAATCTCATCGATAAAGAATTCAGCAACGACCTGCCGGACGAACTCATCGTGAACTGCAGATGTACTCCGCTTCTGATAGGTGATGATATCAAGAGTTACCTTGACTCCGAGAGTCTGTTAAAGGGTATCGATGTTCATTATGAGGATGTCGCAAGTGAGCAGAAAAAAGAGAAATATACAAAAGAGTATTTCAGGACGTTCTTTGCAGACAAGCCTTTGGATTATAGCTCAGATGCAGTCAATCTTGTCGGGTTTCCTTACTCGGAAAGCATGGATGAGATTTATGCGTACCTTGCGATGCTTGGCATCTCGGTCAATGAGCGTCTTCTTCCTGATATTTCTTCGGAAAAGCTAACGAGCATGCTCAAAGCACCTGTGAACATCCTATTTCCCGCTTCTGCATATAAAGGGATATACGATGATCTGACCGAAGCATTGCCTTCCACATCTTTGTCTCTTCCACCGCCTTATGGTTTTCAACGGACAAGAGAATGGCTTTCCTGCATCGCTTCAGCGTTGGGAACGACAATAGATCTTGATCCTATTGAAAAACTCAAGATGCTGGAAGATGAATATGAAGCGTTGAAACAGACCTCTCGAAACCATGTTCTTGGCTTTGTCCTTTCTGTAAATGACGTGCAACGGATGCTCGATGATCAAAAGTTTTATGAAGCGATCCCTTTGCTACCTCTCCTGGAGGAGATGGGTTTCACCTTAGATATAGCGATCTATTGCAAAAAGAGAGATTATCTCGAATTGCGTGAAAAACTCTATGGACTGATATCAAGTGTTCACAACGTAATGTTCTGCGCTGACAAAGACGTACTTGAAAGCTGGCTGCAAAAGGAAGAGATCAGTGCGGTCTATTCTGATTTCTTGGTTGACCGGCGACTCTTGCGCAACGGAAAAAATCGCATATCGCTTTCTGTGGGATTCGAGCTTGGATTTGAGGGTGCTCTCAGGACGCTGAAAAGATTGCATGAAAGGTTGGATTCTTCTTTCACCAGACACTATCACAACTATTTTGGAGCGGCAAGATGATGACAGACAGAAAAAAGACTTACAACCGAAGGCGACGAAACCAGACATTCCTGACTGGCATCTACCTTGCTATCAATGCGATACAAAAAGTGCGCCTTCTGATGGACGGTCCTGATTGTGCCTATACCAAAGTGGAACTTTTTGAGAACAATCATGATCTCTTTGCTTCCATGTATGATGAAAAGGGTCTTCACAAGATCTCAACCACTCGTGTAGGACTTGACTCGCTTATCGTTGGTCATCATGACATGACCGACATGTACCTTGAACGGACCTGTGCGGCGGATAATACTCAAGCAGTGTTCATCTCTTCAGAGCCTGTGGTTGCGTTGACTGGCGTGGACTATGGAATGCTGGCATCCCGTGCCCAAGCAAAAACATGCGTAAAGATCATACCTGCTCCATACCAATCGCTTGACAAGGATTGGCTTGATGGCTATGCATACATCATGGAAAGAATTGCGGAAGATCTTGATCTCTCATCTGAGAAAAGAAAGAAAGGTTCGCTGGCAATCGTCGGCTTTCTTTTTGAGCGGAATGAAGGAGACTCCTTAGGCAATATCCAAGAACTGAAGCGGATGATCGAGGCATTTTCGCTTGATCTGTGTTCAGTATGGCTTTCAGGACAGGACTTCGATACTCTTGCATCTGTTGAGGAGGCCGAGATAATCATAAGGCTTCCGTATGGAGGAAGAGCTGCTGATATCGTAGCCCAGAAAACAGGGGCTGTTGTTGTTGATCTGCCTCTACCGATCGGTATCGAAGCCACAAAGGAATGGATGCTTGCTCTCGGCGCCTATGCAGGAAAAAAAGAGAAAGCAGAACACTTCATCGATAAAGAGGTGTCTCATCTGATGAAGCAGGTTGGATGGATCGTTCCTGCGCATCTCCAGGGAACGCAATGCATGTTCTCAGGCGATCCTTTTTTGGCAGAGGCGCTCTGCAGGGCGTTGTCTGAGATTGATATGTCGCTCAAAAAAGCCGTTCTCTTCAGCCGCAAAGAGCATCTGAGAGATCTTAATCTTCCTGATAAAACGTATACTGAATTCGATGAGTTCGATTTTTCGGCAGATGCTGAGCTTGCCTTGGGCTGCAGCAATGGACGTCCTTTTGCTGGTAACGATGTTCCTTATCTTGAGCTTGGCTTCCCTTCTTATGCTACCCATTTCATGTCCCCTCATCCTTACATGGGATTCAAGGGATTCCTTCTCCTTATCAACAGGATCATCAATAAGATTCTTGACAAGCACATGGACCGAAAGCATCCTCAGCGTCCATAAATCCGTGTCGGAATGCCTGTGTCTGAGACGAGCATGCCGCTCGACATGCGAGGCGAGAGGAAGCAGAGCTTGACGATGTCTCCCTCAAAGAGGTACCCTTCTTGATATCGGGAGCCTTTGAGAAGGTATTTGATGGTATAGGTGCTCTCGTTGTACCCATACGTCGCGTTGAACGTACAGTTCTTTGGAATATAGGTCAGTTCCAGTTCATCAAGTGACAGGAGGCTTGAATCGAACTTGATGCCGTCTCCGACGATCTTAAGCTGGATCTCATAGTTCTTGTGGGTGCTATTGTAGGCATCCCTATCGATGTCCATGAGGACCGCTTTTGTCGATACCATCTGCTGGACAGCCCTTCCTGTCGTGAGCGCCTGGTTCTGCAGCGTCGTCGCTGTCTGGACAAGGACGCTTGCTCCGATGGCTGCGACAAGGATGAATGCGATGAAAAGGACAAGTTTGTTCATGGGGTTTTTGCAGGAGCGTATTATTTAATACTTATGCAAAAATATTATCTCTATATTGCTATCCGTATCGCTGCATTTGTTACATCTCTTGATGGTGAAGCATCAGAATCGCTTCGGCTTATGCTTGCTGAAGCAATCCTTGCAATAGACTGGCCGGTCTCCTGTAGGCTTGAAAGGGACTTCGCATTCTTTCCCACAATCGGCGCAGGTTGTCTTGTGCATCTCCTTTGGTCCTGAGTGCTGCCGTCGTTGTGAATCGTTGAATCGCCTTGGATTTCCTGAACTCTGGTCTCGTCTTGGTCGTCGATTGTCGTTTCTCATAGTGCTATTTCTCCGTAAAGTCTTTTCACAGTATCAGAAGTGATCATGCTTGTGAATCATCTGGCTCCAAGACAAAGATCTCTGATATCCTTCTGGATGCTGGTCTCTTTTTAAAACCTTGCATTTCTCACTGTGATATCGCCAGCGATGATCTGTCTGAATATCCTTAAGGCTCTCTTTCCACCGGCGATGAGATCCATAACGAATGCTGAAGCGATGTCATGCAGCCCGTTCTTTGCTGGTTCAGGGACCTGCAGCTTTTCCTTAAGCCCTGCAAAATCATACTCGATCATCGCTTTGACCCATGCGTATTCGAAGGCGAACGCTTTTGCTTCCTCATCCTCGATCCGCTCCAATGGCAATGAGAGGACATGGCCTATCTCATGGCCGATGACGATAAGCACCTCTTCCACCGGAGCCTCCCTGACAAAGACCTGGCTCATGCCGCCGTTCCTTCTCCTGTTGAGCGAGAAGCCGAGGACATTCTTTGACATATCTCCTCTGTGTGATGCATGGACCTTGAAGAACTCATCCTCTGAAAGGATGTGCATCTCGATATCGTTTGGGAACTGATGTCCTGTCACTTTCTTAAAGATATCTTGGACATATTCTCTGACATCAAAGATATCGGTGACAAGATCTGACGGATTGGCTGAAGGACTGATGAACGAAAGGACTTGCTGGTTGTGATGGTCATGATTCTCGTAGTTCTTGCGCGGATCATCATCGACGAGATAATCGAGCATCGCTCTGGTGATGTATGATTTTTGGCATCCCTTTGCTGCTTGTACGTCACAGAGGATGTGCTCGAGCGGGGATGCGGCCGCACGTGCACTGACAGCATATTCGCTGCCTGCATAATGGCTAGTCATGGTATGCTCATACTGTACGACAGGATCGTCCAGGATCGCATCGAGAGAATAGTGTGCCTCCTGATGAAGATATCTGGGCGTTGGTGATATGCTGTATCCTGGTGCACTCTGCGGATATGCTGGTCCCTGCGACATTCCTGTATACATAAGGGGTATGAAGTGAACAGAAGATAAAAAGTATAGGTGAGAAAGTGCGACAGAAAAGCCATCTCATTGCCGTTTAAGATAAGACAGTTTGCGGTGAAGCGTCTCGTAGCGGATGCCGAGGGCCTTTGCAGCCTTGGTGATCCTGTAGTCGTGTTTCTTGAGTGTTCGAAAGAGGAACCGCCGCTCGAATTCCCGCTCTGCTTCTTTGAGCGACAAGGAAGCCTCAGGCGGTACATGTTCAAGAATATCTCGGGAGACGGTCGTGACATTACGGTACATGACATCAAGCTTTGAGGGATGGATAATTTCCTCGTATTTTTTCAATGACGTTTCAATCACTGTATTGACCGCATCCTCATCGGCATATCGCTGCGCCGATCTTGCCCTGAATTGCTGGGCATCGATGCCTGCTTCGTTGATCATCCTATGCAGTGTTCTCCTGTCGACTTTTGCCTCTTTTGCAGCTGCGGAGACATTGCCATGGTGCTTGGTAAGGGAACGGAGCAGGAATCTCCTGTGGAATTTCTTTTTCGCATCCTTGAGGATCAATCCTTCCTCAACATCGAAATCAAGCAGTGGATCAGAAAGGCGTGATGTGATATCGTCATTGAGCTCTTTGATGGTGACGCCGAGGTATCGGTGCATGATATCCTCTATGGATCGTTTCCGCTCTTCCATGCGTCCTTCAAGACCATCTGACTGCATTGTTGGCTGTAAAGGGCGTTCTATTTAAAAAGATGTTGCGGAAATGTCCCACTCAGCGCTTCTGAGCATCATGGAACGATCGGCCGCGTAGACGATGCTGGTAGGAAGTGAAGAGGCTGTCAGCCGCACTCTGGATAAATGCATCGCGGCGTTCAGAAGGTCTCTCGTGCTCGAGGGTCCGTGCAAAATTGTCAGTCATGCTCTCAAGCCTTGAGATCTGCTTTCCTATCTCTGGCTGGGTATTCTCTTTGTACAGTTC
>JBMCSP010000020.1:0-9160 GCA_048624455.1 Nanobdellota archaeon | reverse complement strand
TGTTTATAAAACTTATTGAAAAACAAAAAGAAAAATGTTCCCTTTCGGGAATTATAGAACCTTTCGAAGCTCAGCGACCTTCTCGACAGCAAGCTTGACCATCGCGTTGATCTGGTCAACGGTCAGGGGACCTTCACCACCTTTCTGCAAAGCGCAAAGCCGTCCATCCTCAAGGACAGAGACACTAAGCCGTGCATCGTAGAGCTTCTCTTCTACAGCGCTCGGATCGACGAACAGGTACTCGTCCCTTTTGAAGACGGTGACCGTAACAGTACGTGCCTCAAGAGGAAGCTTCTCGTCTGTCTTGGTCTTGTAGTCGATTTGGAGGGAATCGTTCACTTCCTCAATCTTAGGGAAGCGTGCATCCTCGATAGCAGCGAGCGTCGCAAGAGCTGATTCATCCTGGAGATTGCCTGCATCGTTCACCGTACAGATATCGACGATGACTGTCCATGCGGCCTTTCCTTCTTCGATGCAGAGCTTCTTGACGTCCATAGCCTCTCCTTCACGGATGCCACGGTCGACAACACGGGCAAGTTCGATCGCGTCGATGCCCGGTGCTCCAGTCTCGAATTCAGGGCTTGCCATCGGCAGGAACTCTGCTCCGACCATCAGGCTTCCTTGATCAGGCGTGTCTGAATACGGCGTGCCAAGTTCCATCTTGACACCTGCAAGGACCTCTGTGTCTCCTATCTTGACGCGTGCAGAACCTTCAGCAGTGGCGATGACACCTTTCTCGACGCTGACTTCCCTGAACTCATCATTCTTGCGTCCGTCATAGCGGATACCTTCTTTGAGAGCCATCTTCAGATGTGTTTTTTCTGCGTCAGTCATTGCTCATCACCCTTCGCTTTTTCGTCCGTCTCATCGCTGTTCTCGTCCTCTGCAGATTCCTCGACATCTTCTGCGGATGCTTCCGCTTCCTCATTGATGTCTGAAGGGGCAGCTTCCTGCTCCTTCTCAGCTTCAGGGACATCCATAAGCGGCTCGATCTTTGCATACTTCTCCTTGAGAGCTGCTGTCTGGACCTCGTTGATCTTGGCAGCAGCTGCCTTGACCATATCGAGTGCTTCTGCAAGCTGTTCAGGAGTGATCTTGCCGTCCATCTGGAGTAGCGAGATCTCGCCGGTTGCCGGCTGGACAGCCACAGGGATATCTGCGACCTCTCCATCCCATGCCTCTTCATTGTAGTCGAGATCGACAATGACCGTATCATTGACCTTACCGACCGCAACACCTGCGACAAGTTCCTTCATGCTAAAGCCTGCGTCTGCAAGAGCGATGGATGCAGCAGTGATACCTGCGCATCGTGTTCCTGCATCAGCCTGCGGGACTTCGATGAAGACATCGACCACAGAGTTAGGGAAATCCTCAAAAGAGAGGACAGGCCTGAGTGCATTCTCAGTGACCATGGAAATCTCTTTTGCCCTTCTGTTCTGTCCTGGTCTGACGCGGTTGCCTGTACCGGAGAACGGCATCATATTATAATGGCAACGGAGCAGTCCCTGTTCAGGATTCTGCAGGAATTTCGGATGCAGGCTTCGTGGACCGTAGACCGCAGCATATGCAGCAGTCTTTCCAATCTTGAAGTATGCTGATCCGTCCGCATTCGGGATGACTCCAGCTTTCGCTTCCATCGGCCGAAGATCCTCTACGCCTCTTCCGTCTCTCTTAAATGGGGTAGTCATTGATCCTCACCTTTCTTCTCATTATCATCAAATCGTTTTGGTCCTCGCCGTAGAGGGTCTCTTCGTGGAGGACCCCTTCGTGGTGGTCCTCGTCGTGGCGGCCTTCCTCCTCTGAAACCTCCTCCACGGTGATCATCGCTTCGCTCCTCTGCAAAGGTCTCAGGCTCTTCGCTCTCGACTTCCTGCAGGTCAAGCCCGTCGGTCTTTTCCTTCAGGAATGCCTGGACACGTTCAGTGAGTCCTGAGATGTGCGATTCACGCTCGATCATCCGGATCGTGTCGATCGCGATGACCTCTGCTTTCGGCTGTCCGGACATCCAGACAAGACCGTTCTGTCCGACGACAATCTTACATTTTGTGGCTTCCTTGATCATGCTGACCATCGAGCCCTGCTTTCCGACGATGCGTGGCACCTTGGAAGGCTCGACCTTGATGACCTGTCCGCCAGGCAGTTTCTTGAGGCCTGGTCCTTTCATGGAAAGGTCGACAAGCATCTGCGAGGTGACATTGATGATCTTTGTCGCCATGTAATCGCCGATCTTGAAATACCGCGTCAGATCAGCCCCTTTAGGGATGAACTGTGCCGTAGCGTCCTTTACGTTGAGCACAGCAGTGTATGCTGTATTGATGTTCGTCAGCCATCCTGACATCGCGATGTCGCTCACCTGTCCGATGACTACATCTCCTGATTTGGGGACGTAGGAGCCGGACAAAGGGATGAGCCGGATGACCTTTCCATCCATCGCAACAAGCCCGAGCTTGGATGCGACGATGTCTTCATCTCGCCTGTAGGTTCCTGTGCTTGGAAGGAAATCCATGCCCTTGGCGATGATATCGCCGGGAACTACAACCTTCTTTTCTTCTATTAGCAATTCTCCCATTGTTTCCACCTTCTGTCTACTCGTCTTCGAGTACATTTATTTCAACATTACCGTGAGTCATCTCATTGATCCGGTCGATGAACTCGACCCTGAGTCCTGCAGGGACTTCAAAGACCATCGTCAGGGAACCGTCATTGTTCCATGACTCTTTGAGGACCTTGTTCTGTTTGAGTGTTCCATAGACTTTGTGCGCAAATTCCTGATAGACTGTCACTTCGATCCTTTTGACATCAAACTTGATCGGGATGACCGGCTTGAGCGCATGGACTGCTTGATCGACCTGATCCTCTGCTTTCTTGTACTCATCGACCCTGAAATGAGTCTCGCCGAGCATCCTTTCGATGCGTTCTGCAGGATGCGGAAGATTCGTCGTCGGATCGATCGCATTCTTATGGATGATCTGGATGATCTGCCGTCGTTTTGCGTCAAGAATACGTTTTCTATGTTCAGCTGTCAGCTGGATCTCACCATCAAGAAGAAGTTTTTCCGCAACTTTCAGCGGATCAGAGGTCCCGAGAGCCTCTTCAAGGAAATGCTCGGATGCGAGCTGTCCCTTGTGGGCGTCATGAAAGATCTCTTCAGATTTCAGCACCTCGCTGACATCGGGTTCACCCACCTCAGCCATGTGCTTAGAAGACCGTGCTTTCATGGCTGTCTTATATTCGACAGCCTTGTCAGGGTCGACAACGATCTCAAGATTGTGGCCGTGTATCTTGAGACGGGCAAGATTGAATGAAACCTTTTCCTTATCATACTTGATATCATGTGGTGCTGGCATGCTCATCACCTCCTGATGATGCAGCTGACGGTGAACGCATGAGATGGCAGATGCCATCTTTCATGCAAAGTAACAACAACTATTCCGTTTATTTCTTCACGGAAGAGAGTAGTTCGCCGATCTTTGTCTTATCCATCCTCTTGAAGACCTGTTCTTCAGTCGTGATGAATGCACAGTCGATCCTGTCAGATGTCAGGTTGCCTTCCTGTGTGCGTGCAAGGGTGCTCATGGCAAGCTTTGCTCCCTCGTCAATGCTCAGAGACTCCTTATATTCCTTGTGCAGGATCTCTTCGATTTCAGGCTCACCTTCTCCGATGACGGATGCCTTGTACTGGAAGAATATTCCAGTAGGATCAGTCTCATAAAGCTTCGCGCCTGTCTTGTCGACGCCTGCGATGAGGAGCGAGACGCCGAATGGCCTCAGGCCGCCGGACTGCGTCGTCATCTGCTTGAGATCGGCGATATCCCTGACGACATCCTTGATGTTTATAGGACTATCATAGGTGACACGGTGCTGCTGCGCCTTGAGCTGAGCCCTGTCGACGAGAACGCGGGCATCAGAGAGGATACCAGCAGCTGTCGTCGCCATGTGATCATCGATCTGAAAGATCTTCTCGACCGCTTCCGGAACGATAAGAGGATCGACGATCCGCTTATCTGTAACGAGGACGACGCCATCTTTGCAGACCATACCGATCGCAGTGCTTCCCTGACGTACCGTTTTTTTTGCGTATTCGACCTGAAGGAGCCTTCCGTCAGGCGAGAACATCGTAATCGCTCTATCATAACCCATTATCTGATGTGGCATTGGTTGCATTTCAAATCACCTTTTTATTAGCATATCATTTGTGGAATTGCTTGAACCTGTAATCAGGATGCTGAGATCTCTGTCTCCGCCTTGTCGATCATCCCAGATGCAATGACCGACCTGACAATTGCTGGCCTTCCTTTTATGTCTTTTATGAACGTGAATGACGCTCGGAGAGTGTCCAGAGAATCGTGCGCGACACGGATGATCCCTTTCTGTGCAGTCTTGCTGAACTTCTTGTTGACAAAGATGAGGCCTGCTTCTGCCATACCCTTCCAGCCGACAAGATCCTGCATGGACGACTTGATGGACTCGGAGATGTCATAGGCGTCGAAATCCGAATCAGAAATGACCTCATAGACAAGATACCGCTTCCTTTCCCTAAGTGTCGGCAATAACGGTTTCTCTTTCATATGTCCACCCAAAGAAGCTTCGTTCCCTCTTCTCTCACGATAGGAACAAGAACAAGAGAGTCTTTATAAATGTTTTTGTGGCACTGCATACACATCACTCCATCCTCCATACAAGAACAGCAGCACTAGGTTCAATCACTTTGGATTACTGGATAAAGAGCATCGCTTGTCATTCCTCTATGGGGAAGCAGCTCTTTTGAAAGCTATATATGCGTGTGTATTGAAAGCTGCTGTTCGGCATCAAAGGCCAGATAAAAATACAGTTTGCACTTTCAGCCAATTATGGGGAACCAAAGCCTGCCCGGGTTTAAGGGCAGATGAAGAGCACTTTTCATAGAATTTAAAGTCCCGCAGATGATATCCTTACACTTTTTCAGTATGATTTGATTCAGTTTTACTATTTCTAAGACAAGGTATTTCTTCATAGATTTTGGATCTTGTAGAAATATAAGTTTGCTTAAAGGGATTAGAATGGTTAGTCGTTGTATTGAATAACTCTTGTATAATGGGTAAGTTGTTGAATATTCTATTTTTTCAAGCTTCCATATAATGTAACACCCGAGAATAAACCCGAACCTAATATTGCTTTCAAGAAATCAAAAATAGTTCCTTCAGGGCTCGGTACTAAAATTTGAATCAGTCTTCCAAAAGGTACTTCTTCTAACATTTCATGAATATGTGGTCCTATACCTAAAAGTAGGTGATATGAGAAAATGAATACTATAAAAGCAGCGATTATTGAAGCAATCGGATTTGCCATACTTCCAGTAAATAAAATGAATTATATATGTTTTTCCATATAATAATAGTATTGGAGAATACTTTCAGAACTAAAGCAAGAAAATAAGACATCATCGCAGGAAGATTTTTAGCAACTTTTTCTTCTCTTCCAATGCTTTTTTCGTCTCCGCCTCAACCCGCAACCTCACGAGCGGTTCGGTGTTGCTCTTTCGCACATTGAACCACCAACAAGGATAGGACACAGAGATGCCATCAAGTTCCTCAATCTCGCCGTCAGAAAACGTTTCACGGATCTTGTCAAGGACTGCATCAGGATCGTCCACAGTGAAATTCTGCTTGTCCCCTGCATACGTCTGATAGGGAGCGATAAGAGCAGACATCGTCTTTGACGAATCAGAGAGATAGTTCAATGCCTTGATCAGGACAAAAAAACCGTCGTCCTGGTTATTGTTCTCTGCAAACATCACATGTCCGGAAGTCTCTGATGCAGCGATGCCTCCGTCAAGCACCATCTTCTCCCGAAGATTTGCAGCTCCAAGAGGAAGTATCTCGTAGCTGCAGCCAAATTTCTCTAGCAGTTCCCGTGCAGCTCTCGTGAACCAGAGATCGATATAGTATGTCCCTTCAGGCTGCAGCTGATTCTCCTGCTCGATCGCTGCGCAGAAGAAGATGTCAGGAGAGATCGGAACACCACGTTCATCAAGGAAGATGCATCGGTCGGCATCGCCGTCAAATGCAGCGCCGAAGTCGGCACCGGTCTCGCGCACCTTCTCGCTCAGCTCGACAACGTTGTCAAGCTCGACAGGGTTTGCCGGATGGTTCGGATACTCCCCGTCAGGCTCGAAGAAGAGCGGAATGATGCTCAGACCAGGAACGCTTGCGAGAAGTGTTTGCACCGTCGGACCTGCAACGCCGTTTCCTGCGTCGATGACGACCTTGAGCGGACGCTTCAGCGGATGCAGATGTTTTCTTAGATGGTTAATGTAGGCCTCATGGTGGGGTTCTTTTTTGGTCTTGCCTTTCTGGTTCACTTCACCGAAATCATCTTTTGTGACAAGCGCTTCGATATCCTTGAGGCCTCCTGCATAGTTGATCATCCTTCCGTCATAGTTATTGACCTTGATGCCGTTGTATTCTTTGGGATTGTGCGACGCTGTTATCATGACGCCGAGAAGCTGCTTCGTGACGTTGGCATGGTAGAGTTCAGGAGAAGAGCAGAAGCCGATATCGATCACATCAGCGCCCTGGTCGGTGATGCCCTCGATCAAAGCACGGTGCAGTTCAGGGGAGCTTGTCCGGTGGTCATGCCCGACGACAATTGTGACAGGATCGAAATGCTCGACAAGAGCACGTCCTACCTTATAGGCCAGCTCATCGGTCAGATCATCAGGGTAGATTCCCCTTATATCATACGCATGAAACACGTCAGCCATGACAATCACATCAAGCGGCAAGGAAATCCTTGAGCTCTCTCACTTTCTCATCGAGCAATCCCTTGCTGTCTGCTTCGACACGCATCCTGACGACAGGTTCTGTATTGCTCTTTCGCAGATTGAACCACCAGCTCTTTGCACTGACCGTGACACCATCGATCTCAGTGATATCATACTCCCTGTATTTCTCCTTGATCTCAAGGAGCTTCGTTGTGGGGTCAGGGACTTTCGTATTGATCTCCGGCGACTGGAAATATTTCTTGTAGGGTCTGATCAACTGAGAGACCGGCTGCTGCAGATCATTGAGGTAATTGAGGATCTTTGCCATGAGATAGAATCCATCATCAAGATTGTGATTCTCAGAGAACATGACGTGGCCGGAAAGCTCTGCAGCGATGAGCCCTCCTTCGTAGAACAGCTTCTCTTTATACACAGCATTCCCCACCTCGCTCATGATTGCCCTACATCCAAGCTGTTCAAGATGCTCTTTGACGATCTTGCTGAAGCGCAGGTCGTAGTAGAATGTCGCGCCCGGATGGGTCTTGACCTCCTCATCCGCGATGAGACAGAGCAGCATATCCGTATTGACGACCTCTCCGTTCTCATCCATCAGGATGCACCTGTCGGCGTCGCCATCGAAAGCAAACCCGAGGTTTGCATTCTCTTTTCTTATGCGTTCGCTGAGGTCCTGCAGATTCTCATCCTTGAGCGGGTTTGCCTCATGATTCGGATAGGTGCCATCAAGCTCGAAATACATCTCAACGACGTTGATATTCTCTCTCTCCTCAAGTATCTTCTTAACGACCGGTCCAGCAACACCATTGCCGGTATCGACAACGATCTTCAGCGGATGCTTCTGCGTCGCAAGCTTGCCTCGGATATACTTGACATACTCAGGCAAGACATCCTTTTCAGAGATCATACCCGCAGCATCAGCAGCCTCGAACTGATCCTTGAGGACAAGCTCCCTGACCTCTTTGAGGCCCTTGTCGAAAGTGACGAGCTGGCCCTCTTTGGTGCAGACCTTGAAACCGTTGTATTCTTTAGGATTATGCGATGCAGTGATCATGACGCCCAGATCAAACTCTTCCGTGACGCAGACATGATAGAGTATCGGCGTTGCAGAGCTTCCTATACTGACGACATCACAGCCCATCTCGGCGACACCTTTCGCGAAGTGATCAAACAATCGTGGAGAACTGGTCCTATGGTCATGTGCAACGACTAATCTCTTCGGCGCGAATTGGACGACAAGCGCTTTGCCGATCTTGTATGCGAGCTCATCAGTGAGCTCTTCGGGATAGATTCCCCTGATATCATATTTGTGAAATGGATCACCCATACTAACACCTCAGGAAGGCTGTGACAGGGGCCGTTTATATATTTTGTTAATAAACCGGGACAAGCAAAACCACTTTGAGGTGACGAAATGTTTAAATATTCAACGTCACTGATCTGAGTCATGGAAAAAGAAGGATACCTTGAAGAGCTTGTGGAAGATGAGGTCCCTATAGCTTCACGCATGCAAGATTTCAGAGGGCTCGAAGAGGAAGTAGCTTTTCTCAGACGCCACGGCCAGACTCTCGCAGAGGACGAATACCAGTCACGTATGCAAAACATTCTTGATTACAGCATGAATCTCCTCAAGCATTCTGTCAGGAACCAGACCACAGGAGAATATGGTCGTCCTGCAAAAGAGATCTTTCTTGAAAATCTGGACGGACAAGTGCCTGAAAACATGGGCATCTATGTAGCAAGCGTCGACATCGACAAGTTCAAGACGTTCAACGACAACTACGGGCATAAGAACGGCGACGTCGTACTCAGCAAAGTCGCACGGATCGCAAGAGAGTCACTGAGACGGGGAGAAGGAAGCGCGTTCCATGTTTCAGGAGAAGAGATCGAAGTCATCTATTTCGCTGAAGACGATAGCATCGCGAAGAAGATTGCACAACGCATCCGATCCAATGTCGAGAGTGAAGGCGTTTTCCGATTCAGGAGAGATTATGAAGCTGAGCAAGAAGAGATCCCTGTCACTGTCTCGATGGGCATAACCAGATATGTTCAGGAAAAAGAGACCATAGAAGATGCGATACATAGGGCAGATACATATGGACTTCAGTATGCAAAGAATCATGGACGTAATCAGGTCGAATTTGTGGATGTCACCATGGACTCAGGGAAATATACGGTCTTGCTCAGGGACCCTGCGCGCTACGAGTACGAGCACGAAGAGAATACACGCTGAAACCTAAGAGTTCTATGAGGAAACTATTTAAGAGACCGGGATAACGACTCTCAGGATGGAACGCAAATCAAAAGAGAACAAGTTCGGCATCATGGTCAAGTCGATCGTCTTCAATGACAAGCAGCATGTCCTTCTTCTCAAGAAAGAAGATGAATGGGATCTTCCGGGTG